>DATJPH010000111.1:0-7208 GCA_035506475.1 Bacteroidota bacterium
CTCGCCCAGCCGATCATCCACCCGCCGAGCAGAAACGAAAGGATGGGGACCACCACGGTGCCGAAGGGCTCTCTCCGGATGTGGGGAATGGGATCGAGCGTCAGCTGTCCCCCCTCGTAGGCCGTCCTGTCGCCGAGCCGGTACGCCGCGAAGGCATGAGACGCCTCGTGCAGCGTCGTCGAGAAGAGAAAGGCGACGTACCAGAGCAGGCCTTCGGCAAGCTTTTCCACTGATACCTCCCGGCTACAGGACCCCGTAGCGGTCTCGAAGGACGCCGATGTGGTGCCGCACGTGTCCCGCAATGATAAACGCCAGCGCCCGCACGGAGACGGGGCTCCCGTTCGCGGTCCCGATGCGCTCCCAGTCGGCTTCACGCAGGCACCTGAAGAACAACATGTTCCCGCTCCGAAGCGCGGTAAACTCTGCGACGAGGTCCTTCAGAGGCGTGTCGTCGTAGTGCGAAGCCGCGACGTAGTCGTTCTCTTCAAACCCGGGGAGAGAAACCTTATCCCCGCGGCTGATGCAGAATGCCCGGTAGGCAAACACCCTCTCCGAGTCGATGAGGTGGCCGATCACTTCCCTGATCGACCACTTCCCTTCAGCATAGCGGTGCTTCTCGCGCCCCGGTGCAACGCCCGCGGCGAGCCGGCCCAGCTCCCCCGCCTGGCCCTCGAGCACTGCAACGGCGTCCGTCTCGGGAACGCGCGCAACGTAACCCTTAAACGACTCCGCGTATTCTGTTTCCGCCGGCCTGGATTTCATATTGTCTCCCTGTTCAGTGGGTCTTCCGCCCGATAGGTGTACGAACACGCTCACCCGCACGCGCGTTCCGCGGCAATCAAAACGGTGAAAACCCCACGGACACGAGGAAGACGTTGACCGGCTGGTCGTACGCGTACTCCCAGGCGAAGGGGCCGTAGTCCGTGAAGTTGATCGTCGTCCTGTAGTCGTACCTGACCTTGCTCGAAAGCCACCTCGCGCTGAGGGAGATCCTTCCCATGCTTACGCCCCCGCCCAGGCAGACCGCCCGGCCGTTTGATGAGGCTCCTTCCTGCACCCCCGTGCCCGCAGGATGGTTGAACGTCAGGGGGACAGTGAATTCGAATTTCCTGAAGTGCGAGAAAACCCACCCGACCTGGACGAATGCAAACGCCTTCAGCGCGGCGGTCCCTTCAATCCGCACCTCATCGCCCGTCAGGAACCAGAGGAGCCGGTGGGATCCCGGGCTCCCTGATGCCGTATAGTACGTTGCGGCTTCGGGAAGCCGCATCATGTTGCTCCCGTAGATGACGGTCGTCGCCCAGCGGGTCATCGGGGAGAGCCGGATGCTCGCGTGCACACCGCCGGCAAACCCGGCCTGCAGGGGATCGCCCCCCTCGCTCCTGGGCGCGGCAAAATCTCCTCCCGGCAGCGAGAGCCCTCCGAACAATGTCAGGACCCGGAAATCGTCTGCAATCATCTCCGGAAGCGGATGGAGATACAGGACGTCGATCGTCGAGTCGGACGTCCCGCCGGGTACGCGGAGGCTTTTCACAATATCCGATTTCCAGAAGGTGCGGAGCGTCCCCCCGGCCGTCCAGAGACCCAGCGCCTCCGGGTTAAGTATGTCGATGACGTCGCCACGGACGATATTCCCCCCTTCGAGTAACAGCACGTCCTCTTCCCCGGCGTCGTTCGCGGCCGGACCGAATATGGAGGAATAGCCTCCCGGAATCGGCGTGACGCTCACGGGGACACCTTCACTCCCCGGCTCCGTGCGGAGGTAAAGCACCGAGACCATGGAGTCGGGCATGTTCACCGGCAGGCGCCTGATCGTCAGCACCTCTGACCAGAGCACCGCCTTCACACGCCCGTCCGCCCTGTGGATGAGGACCGGGCTCCCCGGGGTCGCTGTCTCGGTTATCGCTCCCCGTATGATGGTGCTGTCTTTGAGGACGACGACGTCCTCCCTGATCATCTGCGCCCTGACGTTGCCGGAGCGCAAGAGGGAGAGACACAGGAGCGAGAAGCACACCGAGACGTTCAAGGCGAAGCCTCCGTTCACAATGGAGAGAACCCTGCGCAGATCAGGACCACGTTCACCGGCTGATCAAATTTAAAGTCCTTCCACACCGCTCCGCCGTAATACCCCCCAAAATCCATCCCCGTCGTGTACGCATACGAAGCGCTGCTTGTGATCCATCTCCCCGAAAGCGAGAAGCGGCCGAAGCTCACCCCGACACCCAGGCAGAACGCAAAGCTCTTCGAGCTCGCCCCGCCCTGCGACCCGACTCCGGCAGGGTGGTTGACTGTCTGGGGTATCACGACGTCGAACCCCGAAATCTTCGAGAACAGCATCCCCCCCTGGACAAACCCGAACGATTTCATCGAAGAGGTTCCTTCGGTGCGCACTTCTGCGCCGGTGAGGAGCCAGATGAGCTGGTACGGATCCGGAGAGGCGGAGGCAGTGTAATTGGTGAGCACAAGGGGAATATCCCTCTTGTTCCTGCCGTAGATCACGCTCGTCGCCCACCGGATCATCGGGAAGAGACGGACGCTCGCATGTACACCCAGGGCATATCCCGAACCCCCGGGGTCGGCCCCGTCTTCTGAAGGAGTCGCAAACCCGCCGGCCGCAGTTGAAAACCCTCCGAATACGGTCAGGATGCGGAAATTGTCGGCAATCATCTCCGGGAGAGGATGGATGTACATGACGTCGATCGTGGAGTCGGTTGTTCCTTTTGCCATGTGAAGCTTCTTCTGGATCTCGGCGTCTCTGTAGACACTGAGCTTCTGATCCGCCGTCCAGAGCCCGACGGAGCCCTTCTGGGACGATTCAACCATCGTGCCGCGAACGATCCTGCCGTCCGCAAGGATGAATATATCTTCTTCGGTCGTGTCCCGCGACGCCATGCCGAACGGGGACGAAAAGCCGCCGGAGACCGACGACACACCTGCAGAGGTGCGTGCGCCGCCGGAGGCGGATCCCATGAAAAGGGCCGCGATCGAAGAATCCGGCATGTTGACCGGGAGTCTCTTGATGACGAGGATTTCGGACCAGAGGAGAGATGTCACCTTCCCCGAGCTCCTCCGGACGGTGACAGAGCTTCCCGGTGTCACTGTCTGCGTGATTGTCCCCCGGATGATCGTGCTGTCCTTCAGGACGACGACATCCTCTTCCTGCACCTGCGCAATGGCCGACCCGACGGCGGCGAACGAGAGGACGACGAGTGCGGCGACAATAGATTTGAGCATGGCCATGGTATCCATCATGAATGAAGAGGCCTTCCCCATCCTGTCGGACGAAGAAGGCCTGTTTGAAGGAGCGAAATCTACTTCCACATCAATGTAGAAAGACGCCGCGCAAGAGACAAGCTCTAATGCGGGAGTGTGAATGATGTCACATCAAAGAGAGCCGCGTTCACGTGGCGAAGATATGAGATTTTTCCGGACTTGCGGGCTTCACCGGGCGCGCTCGAGCGCATCAAGGACGATGCCGCTCGTAATCACCTCGGGCAGCACGATCGGGTTGCCGGATCTCCCGGGAGGGAATATGACGTAGAGGGGGACGCCCGAGCGGCCGAACTTCGAAAGGAGCTTCGTGATGTCGGGGTTCCGGTTCGTCCAGTCGGCGCGGACTGTGAGCACGTTCAGCGCGTGGAGCCTGTCGACGACCTCCTTCGACGTGAGGACGGTCTTCTCGTTCACCTTGCACGTCAGGCACCACTCGGCCGTGAAGTCGAGGAAGACCGGACGGTCCCCCTTGAGGTCCTCTTCGAGCGCTGAGAGCGAGAACGGTTTCCACTGTATCCCTTCGGCGCCTGAGGGGGGAGCAGCCCCCGAAGTTTCCACCGCAAGGGCTGTATTGATATCGAGCGCGGAGACAAGGAAGAGGAGATACCCGCCGGCGACGATAAGGACCGCCGCGATCCATGTCAGCCAGTAGGTCCGGCGCGAGGCGGTGAGCGTCGCAAACCTTCCGACGAGCCAGCACGCGAGCCCGACTGCAAGGAGGAACGCGCCGGTCCAGATCACACCCTCCATCCCGAGCTGCTTGCCGAGGACGTAGAGAAGCCAGAGGAGCGTCGCCATCATGAGGAAACCCATCAGCTGCTGGGCGCTCACCATCCACGCTCCGGGTTTCGGAAGATACCTGATCCAGGCGGGCCTCGCCGTGAGGACGACGTAGGGGACCGCCATCCCGACGGCCACACAGGTGAAAATGAGAAGTATGATCCACCACGGCTGCGCGAACGCGAATCCGAGAGCGCTTCCAAGGAACGGCGCCGTGCAGGGAGTTGCAAGCACCGTGGCAAACACACCCTCCCCGAACGACGCGCCGTAGCTGTTCCCGTGCCCCCGGGTGACGGTGGAGCTGATCCCGGTGACGACGCCCCCGGGGAGATTGATCTCGAAGACGCCGAAGAGACTCAGGCCGAAGGCAAAGACGAGTGCGGCCATCGCGATGACGAACCGCGGCTCCTGGAACTGAAACCCCCACCCCACCTGCTGTCCCGCAATCTGCAGTATGATGACCACGAGCGCAAGTCCCAGAAACGACGCGAGTATGCCGGCCGCAAAGGCGACGCCGAGCCCCCTGATCCGCGCCGGCTGGTCACCCGCCATTTTAACAAGACCGAAGACTTTGAGCGCGATGACGGGGAGGACGCAGGGCATGATATTCAGGAGGAGCCCGCCGATGAACGCAAACAGGATATAGAGGAAGAGCGATCCCCCCTGCTCCCGGGAGACCTCGAACGTCCGGTCGAGTATGGAACCCCCGGCGGGCCCGGCCGATGTACCCGAAGCGAGGGATTCCGGCGGGACAGATACTTCAATCATCTCCGCATGCCTCCCCCCGGCGGATTCGCTGAAGAGGAGGACCCCCCGCACGGAAACCGGCTGCGTGACGGGACCGCCCGCCGTGAGGGGGACGGTGAGCGTGATGAGATTCGGACCGGCGGAGACTGCCGTGCGGCCGGGGATGAGATCGCCGAATTCCTGTGGATAGAAATCGGGAGAAGATTCTCCCTTTGTCACAAATTCCACTCCGTCGCCGGCAGAGAGCTGAACTTCGAGCCCCCCCATCCGTGAAGAGGATCTGACGGATATCCCCCTGACTTCTCCAGGGGGTTGAGGAACCTGTTTTTCATACGATGCAAAAAGGGGGGCGTTCGCCGGGACGGCAGGGCCTTTCACGACGGGGAGTCTAAGAGCGACGGAGGCCTCTCCCGGAATGCAGATATTCTGGCACTCGAGCCAGGTCACCTTTGCCTTGAGCGTAACGGACGTCTCCGGGGCGAGAGAGGCGGGCGCGGTGAACGGGACGAGGAGCAGGTTCTCTTTCGCGTAGCCGTAACTGAGGACGTCCCCGCTGTCCATCGACTTGTGGGGCAGGGGCCACCTGATCGGACCCGGGATGAACCCCTCCGGGACGTCCCAGGTGATCTGCGTGGCGAGACCCGCATCCCCCGGGTTTTTCCAGTACGTGTGCCACCCCGGGTCCATCTCCATACGGACACCCACGGTGAACGTCGTGCCCGGGACCACGCCGCGCACATCGGCAAGAAGACTCACCTTCGTGTGCGGTGCGCTCTGAGCCGGGGGCTGTGCGCCGGCCGCGGACGCGATGCACGCACACAGGAGCATGAGGGAGAGGATGTTCAGGGAGTGTGCCTCGCGTGCGGGATGCCGGGGGGTGGAATTGAAAAGGTGGCCGCGAAGCCACCTCATGGAAGAAAACGAAACGCCGTCACTCATTTACCATCCTTGGGCCCCTCTTCCGCGTCGTGGAGAAACCCCTTCTTCCATCGTTTGCGGATCAACATGACCAGGTACGCGAAAATCGCAAGCGCGACGACGCTGATCAGTATGATATTCAAACCGATGAAATTGACGCCCTCGGGATTCTGATTCATAATCAGGTTGGCTCGTTTGCCGTCGTTTTATATACGGCACACTGGAGAATTTGTTGCCCTATCAATATAAAGAATGCGCGAGGGACACGCAAGGCGCGCGGCGGGCCATTTCAGCGCCTGCTCCAGTCCTCGAACAGCCGTTCCAGCTCGACCGCCCCCAGCGTCCCCCTGGCGTAGATTCCTGCGTTGAGGCGCTGCCTGCAGGCCTCGTAGAGGGAGACGGCGGCCGCCACGCTGACGTTGAGGCTCTGGATCATCCCCAGCATCGGGATGTGGAAGTTCCCGTCGGCGAGCTCCGCAGCCTCCCCGGAGACGCCCCTGTGCTCGTTGCCGAAGACAAGTGCCGTCGGGGCCGAGAGATCCAGGTCGTACAGCGACGTCGACGATACGCCCAGGCGCGTCGCGTACACGCGGAACCCTTCCTCCCTGAGCGTCGCGTAACACCCGGTCACCGATGTGTGTTTCCGGCGATCGAGCCACTTGCTCGCACTCGACGAACTTTTCTTCCCGATCCGCGGAAATTTCTCGACGGTGTAGAGGAGCTCGACGCGGAGGACTCCCACCGCGTCGCAGGACCGGAGTATGGCGCTGACGTTATGCGGGTCGTGGATGTTCTCGAGCACCACGGTAAGGTCCGGCTGGCGCTTCGAGAGCACGCTTCGGAATTTTTCCGCCCGTCGTTCACCCGGAGGCATGCGGCTCCTCCCTGATTTCTTCTCCCCCTGTTTCGCGCCTGAGCTCGAGCATGACGATCGCCCCCAGGACCAGCGCCGCGCCGACTCCCTGCAGGAACGCGAACCTCTCGCCGGCGACGATCGCGGCGGTGGCGATCGCCGTGACGGGCTCGAGCGTGCTTATGATGATGGCGCGTGAGGAGACGACGTGGCGGAGTCCCGCGAAAAAGAGGGAGTAGGGGAAGAGGACGGAGATGAGCGCGAGCCCGAAGAGGCCGAGCCATGTTTCCCCGGAGGGGCTCTCCCCGATGACGCGCCAGGGGGGATTGACGACGAGCCAGAAGAGTGATGCGAACCCGAAACCGTACAGCGTGACGGTCCAGATGCTGTACCGCGCGAGCAGGTGACGCGTGAAGACCGTCATGAACGCGAAGCAGAGCGCCGCACAGATCCCGACCGCAATCGCACCGGCCGGGAGGCCGCTCGCGGCCTCGAACCCGCCCACGGCGCAGTAACAGCCGGCCAGGGCCAGGATCGCCGCCGCGAACTTCGCGAGCGTCAGTTCCTCCTCGCGCGTGAAGGCCGCGTACGCCATAACGAACAGGGGAGCGGTGTACTGGAGGAGTATCGCGACGGC
>DATJPH010000112.1:0-3829 GCA_035506475.1 Bacteroidota bacterium
TTGAACACGATCGCCGGCGGCGAGGGGAACTATCCTCATCAGGTCGTCTGCGAGGGGCCGGCCGGGTTCAGGGCACCCGTCTCCTACAGTGCACCCTGTCACATGCTTGAAAACCGCTGGAGGCACGACCCCGCCCTTGCACAGGGGAGCCTCCTGACGTTCATCGCGAACCAGAGGGAAGACGGGGGATTCCCCGGGTATATCGACCCCTTCCACCGGAGAACCGAGGACTTCTACCATGCAAACTGGGGGGACGCGCTCCTCCAGCTCGACGCAGTCCACCATTCCCCCCACTTCCTCCGGGGAGTCAGCGACGGGCTCGCCCGCTACGCAAAGTACTTCGACAGGGAGCGTGACGCTGACGGCTCCGGCCTCTATGACATCGACAATCACTATGAGACCGGGCAGGAATACATGCACCGCTACACCGCGGTCAACCCGGAGGCGGACAGAAAGAACTGGGGAGAGGTCTTCCGCCTGAAGGGGGTCGACGCCACGGTGTACGTGTACGAACTCAAACGGGCACTCGCGGTGCTGGCGCGCGCGCTGGGGAAACCCGGCGAAGCGGAACTCTGGGAAATCGGGGCGGACAAAATCCGGAACGCGGTCCGGTCAAGGATGTGGGATCCCGTCGAGGAGATGTTCTTCGACGTCGACCCCCTGACATCGTCACGGACGAACGTCAAATCCGCGACATGTTTCTACCCCTACCTCACGGATATCGTCACGGCGGAACACCTCCCGGGATTCCACCGGCACCTCTTCAACACGGGGGAGTTCTGGCCCCCGTTTCCGGTTCCCTCCACATCGCTCGATGACGAGACCTTTTGCGCCGAACCGGAGTGGAAGGGGAAGAGAATGAACTGCCCGTGGAACGGCCGGGTCTGGCCCATGACAAACAGCCACATCGCCGAGGCGATCGCCAGGTGCGCGGTCGCCTTCGACGACAGGGTCCTCCGGGAACGGGGTGCGGAGTTGATCCGGAAATTCATCGGGATGATGTTCTTCGACGGGGACGCCGGCCGACCCAATTGCTTTGAACACTACAATCCGGCGACCGGCAGCCCGAGCGTCTACAGGGGAATCGACGACTACCAGCATTCCTGGGTCGTCGACCTTATCATCAAGTATGTCTGCGGCATCAGGCCCGAAGGGGGCGCCGTCGTGGTTGATCCGTTCCCCTTCGGCCTCGCCGAGGCTTCGATCGACGGGGTCGTGATACGGGGGAGGCGGATCCGGGTGAAGATCGACAGGAAGAAATTCGCCGTCTGGGTCGACGGCGCCGAGGCGGGGACAAGCACACTCGGCAGGGAGATCAGGATCCCGCAGGTGTAGGTTTCCCTTCCAGCTCTTTCAGTATGCGCGCAGCACGGGAGCAGTACCCCTTGCTCCCGTACGGCTTTCCCTGCTCGATGACCAGCCGGAGCTCCCGGCGCAGGTCCGGTTCCCTGGCCGCGATCCGTGCAAGGACGGTCATGGAGAATACCCTGACGGCGACCGGCGAACCGGGAGAGGCGAGGTAGTTGAAACAGAGGGTCGCCACACGGCCCAGGAGGCCGGGGGGGATCTCGACGTGCTGGAGCATGCGGACGACGGTTCTCCTGACGGCCACGTGCACGCCTGGCTGCTCCATCCGCCCGAGCATCCGGCCGATGTAGGGCCCGGCAAGCGCGGGATGCCTCTCCGCGCAAATCCCTACGGCCATCGCGGCGCGCTGGGTGACAGTCTTTTCCCCCTCCAGGAAGAGCTCCATGAGTTTCCTGAACCGCCTGGCGTCCGAGCCGACCCATGCGGCGATGCGGTCGGCCGTACGGCGGGAATGCTCTTTGAGAAGCTCGCGCTCGATGTCCATACAATGCGGAAATTAACGAGTCGCGTTGAGAAATTCAACGTGCGCCGCCGTATTGACCGAACAGCTCTTCTTCATTACATTGACAGACCCTCGCCCTGCATGCGGTGCATGGGGAGGGAGACGCGAACATACTGACGACGAACAATGCACACCCCTTTTCCCTCAGCGATCCTCGCGCGGGCCAGAGCGCTCTTTCCGCACCTGGCGCAGGGAAAAATCTATCTCAACCACGCCGGGACGAGCCCGCTCTCCACACGGGTCGTCGGCGCAATGACCAGGTACCTCCAGCAGCGTTCAGAAGGTGACCTGGACACGTACCAGGCCGACATCGGGATGGTGACGGAATGCCGGGCCGCCGTCGCCAGGCTTATCCGGGCGGAATCGGCGGACAGGGTGGCGTTTCACGCCAACACCTCGGACGCGATCAACGTGATCGCCTCCGGCCTCACCTGGAGGGCCGGGGACAGGATACTTCTTGCGGACGTCGAGTTCCCCGCCAACGTGTACCCGTACGTGAACCTCAGATCCCTCGGCGTGGAAATTGAATTCCTCTCCCCCGCCGACGGGAAGCTCACCCCCGAACTCATCGGATCGAAGATAGGGCAGCACACGCGCCTCCTGGCGCTGAGCGCCGTCCAGTTCCTCTCCGGGTACCGGGCTGACCTCCGCGCCATCGGGAGCCTCTGCCGGAGCAACGGCGTGATCTTCGCCGTCGACGGCATCCAGGCTGTCGGAGCGATCCGCCTTGATGTCCAGAAAATGTCTATCGACGCGCTCGCCGCGGGAGCCCAGAAATGGCAGATGGGCCCCCACGGAACAGGCTTCCTGTACCTGACGGAAGAACTCCAGTCGCGCATCCACCAGAAGAACCTCGGCTGGCTCTCGGTGGAAAACCCGTGGGAATTTTATAACTACGATCAACCGCTTGCAACGTCCGCCCGGAGATACGAAGGAGGGAGCCTCAACATGCCCGGCCTCTGGGGGATGCGGGAGGCGATCGGCACGCTCATGGAATTCGGTCCCGACGGGGTGGAATCGCACATACTGGCAATCACGTCGGCGCTCATCGAGCGGCTTGAGACGATCGAAGGGGTGACCCTCCTGACCCCACCGGCTGCCCACGAACGCGCCGGGATCGTCACGGTCTCCCTCGACGGCCGCATCAACCCCCAGCGGGTGTTCGAACAACTGCAAACAAGGGGGGTGACGATTGCACTGCGTGAGGGGAAGCTCCGTTACTCGCCGCATTTCTATAATTCGATGGGAGACATGGAACGCGCGGCCGAAGCGACCGCGGAGGTCTTGAGGGAGGAACGGGGCTGACATGGCCGAACTGAAACGGGAGTTGTCGCAGTTCGACATGACGATGATCGCGATCGGGTCGACGATCGGATCAGGGATATTCCTCACCCCCGCCCTCATCGCGCACACGCTCCCTTCCCCGTCGTGGATACTCGGGATCTGGCTCGTGGGGGGGGTCATGGCGCTGACCGGCGCACTCACATTCGCCGAGCTCGGTGGCATGATGCCGGGCGCGGGCGGTGTCTACGTCTACCTGAACGAAGCCTACGGCCCGATCGCCGGTTTCCTCTACGGGTGGGCGTACTTTCTCGTTGTCAACACCGGGGGGATTGCGGCCCTGAGCCTCGCCTTCGCGATGTACCTGGGGCACTTCATCCCCCTTTCGGCAGCGGGAGTACGGATCGCCGCTATCACGGGACTCCTCCTTGTCACGGCGCTGAACATACGGGGGGTGAAGATTGCCGGGATGTTTTCGGACGTCTTTACGCTCCTGAAGCTCTCGGGGATAGGCGTTCTTGTCGTCGCGGGGATAGGCTGGGGGATGAACCGTCACATCGACTGGGCCGCGCCGCTTGATCTGAAGGGCTCGACGCTCGGCGGAGCGCTCTCCGTCGCGATGGTGGGGGTGCTTTGGTCGTACGGCGGGTGGCAGCATGCCTCGTATGCCGCCGGAGA
>DATJPH010000113.1:0-7070 GCA_035506475.1 Bacteroidota bacterium
TGGCGATGACGTGGACCGCCCCCTTCGTAAAATTCTCGTTCGCGCCGGGATGGCAGCTCCCGCACGTCTTCACAAGATTCTGCCGCGAGATCCGCGACGTGGAATCCGTCGAGGGCTTGATGTCGTGGACGCCGTGGCAGCTTGCGCAGTTGGCCACGGCGACATCACCCGCCTTCCCGGCAAGGCCGTGATAACTATCCGAGAATGTCTGGAACCTGTCGGCCGCAAGCCCGTATTTGTTCGCAAGCTTGACGGACGCGTGGCACGGGGAGCAGACCTGTGCCGAGACGTTCCCGGCGGCCACCGGCGATGCAGCGTCCTTCGGGGAGAGAATATTGTGTTCGCCGTGGCAGTCCGTACACGTCGCCGATGCCGTGACCCCCGAGGCGAACGCCGTTCCGTGTATGCTCCCCCTGTACTGTTCGAGGATGTCCCCGTGACAGTGCCCGCACGTTCCCGCGATGTTCCCCCTGGCCACTTTCGAATCCGGCCGCGACCCCTTCTTCATCTCGTGGGCGCCGTGACAATCGATGCAGGTCGCCGCGGCTTCGTTCCCGCGCTGCATCGCGCGCGCGTGGACGCTGTTCTCGTAGCTGGAGACGAATCCGGCCGAAGGACCGACGCGGGCGCGAACGTCAGGATTATCAAGATGACAGCTCAGACACATCGCTGCCACCCGCTGGCGGCTTGTCTGCGACGCCGAGTCGGACGTCACCCTGGCGTTGTGCGGATCGTGACAGTCGATGCACGTCGGCGCTCCCCTGACCCCCGCGGCAAGTGCGCTGCCGTGATCGGAAGCCATGAACTTCACCTGCTCCGCTTCATGGCACCTGGAACAGGTTGCAAGCGCGAACTGCTTCCGGGCGTCGGCGCTCTGCGTCGTCACCATGGCAATATCATGCCTTCCGTGGCAGTCGGAACAGGAGGCAACGGGTTTCCCCCCCTTCGGGGTGCCGTGGACGCTCTGGCTGAACCGGGCAAATTGAACCCCGTCATGGCACGAGAGGCAATCAACAGGCCGGATCTTCTTTGCGTGAGGCAGCTCGGAAGGATTGAACCCTGCGTGACAGGAGACGCACTCGAGACCGGCATGAGCCGAGGCCCCCAGCTTCCCCGCGTCGACATAGAGGGAAATCGACTTCCCCTTCCTCGACATCGTCGCGCCTTTGTCGCCGTGGCAGGCAAGGCAATCGCCGTTCCCCCCCGCGAGCGCGGAAACGGACGAGAAGAGCGCGAAAAAGGCGAAGAGCAGACGACACGTGAGGACTGCCGGCACACGCCGGAATTTATCTCTCTTCTGTTTCATCAACCCCGTCGACTGTTGACAAATTCAACAAAAGGCATTGAAGGTAGGTCAATCAGCATGCCAATAAGTTACAACTAATTTGTTGATTATTGCCACATTTGCGATCCGAAACGACGAAATATTCCTACTTTTGCAATTTTTCGTTTTGCGGGTTTTCAGGGTTGGGAATTAGGAGGGGGGAGAAGCGGTCCAGCGAGCGCACGTCTGTTCAGGAGATCAGGATTTCGTCGATCCTTTTGGAGACGACGGAGATTTCCACCGGCTTGTAGAACACCGAGTCGACACGTGTCCGGATTGCACGGTCGAGCGTCACATCGCGCCCGTTGTACACATAGAGCATAATGATAGGAATTTTCGCGGGGCCGGAGGCGATGGCCTCAAGCCTCCTGATCAGGCATTCAGAAGGGACTTCATCCACGATAGCCAGGTCTGCTCCGAAACAGGTTGCCAGTCTTTCGAATGTGGCGATATTCGTCGTCGTGACGACGTGGTACCTGTCCTGAAACAGTATCGAGAGGCTGAAACAGAGATTGAGGTCCGGGCTGAAAATCAGAATCGACTTCCGCTCCCGTTCCTTCACGCCTGAGGCGTCCGCTTCGGGTTCTTGCGCCGGTGTATGTCGAATGTTTTCTTCCAATTTCCCCTCTCAGCGCAGGTGTAATTCGCTCTCGATATCTTCATCCCGCAGGATGCTCTCGCGAACGGGGAGGGGCTTGACGGCGAGGACGGGGACCGCTGAGAGGCGGACGACCTTCTCCGCCACGCTCCCGAGAAGGGCGTGTTTGACCCCCGTGCGCCCGTGTGTGGCCATGACGATCAGGTCGACATTCTCTTCCGTGGAGAATTTCCTGATCTCGGCAGCGGGGTGGCCGCAGCGGACCACCTGCGTCAGCCTGATATCGGGGTCGACGTACCTGGCGACAAATTCCGCGAGCGCGGCAACCCCGTCCCTGTCCCCCCTGTGAGGGCCATGCTCGTCGACGTACAGGAGGAAAATCCTGGAGGCATACAGGAGGCCGAATGACTGGGCGTACTCAAGCGCCTCGAGTGAAAACTGCGACAGGTCCGTCGTGACGAGTATTTTTTTCAGGTAGACCACAAAGAGCGTTCCCTTTCACATCCGTTGTTGTCAACATATGTGCCAACAGGGAGCGAACGGGGGGGGGAAGAAGTGGACGAAAAATCGCACACAGGAAGGGTGGAGTGGAAAATCTCAACATCCGCCATTCCAAATAGTGAGAATCGTCCGGAGGGAATTCCTACGACTGCGAAGGGATGGCGAGCTCCTCGATCTTCCTGTAGAGGGATGAGAGGCTGATCTTCAGGGCCTTCGCCGTCGCTTCTTTGTTGAACGCGTTGGCCCGGAGGACATGCGTGATATACTGGCGCTCGAATTCATCGACGGCCTCCTTCATGGAACGCCGTGCGTCGAAGGGGTACAGGGTGTCCTGGCGCTGTTCGAAGAGTCCCGGGAGTTCGCTCTTGGTGATGAGGTTCCCCTCGGCGAAAATCACCGCCCGCTCGATGATGTTCTCGAGCTCCCGGATCTCCCCCTTCCAGGAATGCGCCAGGAGACATTTCATGACTTCGTTGTCCACTCCCCTGACGTCCTTGTTCATTTCGCGGGCGTACTTCGCGACGAAGTGCTGGACGAGCAGGGGAATATCATCCACCCGCTCCGCGAGCGGCGGGAGGTTGATCTCCACAATGTTCAACCTGTAAAACAGGTCTTCGCGGTACCGCCCCGCCTCGACCTCCTTTTCAAGGTTCTTGTTTGTCGACGCGATGATCCGGACGTCGATGGTCTGCGCAACCGACGTGCCCACGGGCGTGATCTCCTTGAGCTCGATCGCCCGGAGCAGCTTCACCTGCAGGTGGAGGGGAATCTCGCTCACCTCGTCGAGGAATATCGATCCGCCGTCCGCCGATTTGAAGAACCCGTCCCTGTCCACGGTGGCGCCGGTGAACGACCCGCGCTTGTGCCCGAAGAGCTCGCTTTCGAAGAGGTTCTCCACGATCGCGCCGCAGTTGACAGGGATGAACGGCCGCATGCTCCTCTTGCTGTTGAAATGGATTGCGCGGGCGACGAGCTCTTTCCCGGTGCCGCTTTTTCCGTAGATGAGGACCGTGCCGTCCGTCGACGCCACTTTCTTTATCGTGTCGAACACCCTCGCCATCGCGGGGCTCTGGCCGACGATATTGGAAAAATCATACTGCCGGTGGAGCTCGCCCCGCAGGAGCTTGTTTTCGAGCGTCAGCCTCCTGCCGGTGATGAGCCTGCGGATCTTGACGAGGAGCTCGTCGAATTCCACCGGCTTGAGGATATAATCGACCGCCCCCTTCCGGAGCGCGGCGATGGCGGAGTCGATCGATCCGTAGGCCGTGATGATGACGACGAGCGTTTCCGGCGAGAAATTCGTGATGTGATCGAGGAGGTCGATCCCTCTCATTTCCGGCATCTCGAGATCCGTGAGGACGAGATCAAAGGATTCGGTCTTCATCATCTCCACGGCGATCCTGCCGTTCGCAGCGTCGCGGACGGTGTATCCCTCCTTTGCAAGCACGAACGAGAGCGACTCGCGGATGATATCTTCGTCGTCGACGATCAGTATCGATTCAGCCATCCCTCGCATCCTTTCCATTCAACGGCAGCGTCATGCTGAACGATGTCCCTTTTCCCAGCGTGCTGTGCACGGTGAGGTCTCCCCGGAAACTCCTGACAATCCCGTAGCTCACCCAGAGCCCGAGCCCCGTCCCCTCACCCACCTGTTTCGTCGTGAAGAACGGCTCGAAGATCTTCGGCATATGCTCCGGCCGGATGCCGGACCCGTCGTCGGTGATTGTGACCCTGACCTGATCGTTTTCGCGTTCCACCTCCGCCGTGATCATGCCGCGTCTTCCCTGAAGCGCGTCGACGGCGTTCAGGAGGATGTTGATGAAGACCTGCGATATCTGGTCCGGCACAAGCGCCAGCACGGGTATCTGCCGCCGGATATGCGTCACGAAGGTCACGTCCTTGGCCTTCTTCCCCATCTTGACGATTTCCACAGCGTCCGTGAGCGTCCGCACGAGGTCGGTCGGCTGGACCTGGTAGTTCGACGGCCGCGAGAAATCCACGAGATCGCGGATAATCTTCGTGATCCGGTGCACCTGCGACTGCACGAGCCCGAGCTTTTCTTTTGCAAAATCGTCGGAGAGGGTCCGCAGGAGGACCTGGACGATCGACGAGATCGACGCAAGCGGATTGCCGACCTCGTGGGCGATGCCGGCCGCCAGCGTCCCGATGCTCTCCATCTTCTGCGAATGCATCAGCTGCTGCTCGAGCTGACGCTGCTCGGTGATATCGCGGTGCGTCCCGAGGAATCCGACGACGGCCCCCTCCCCGTCGACGATGGGGGAGATCAGCAGCTGTGTGAACAGCGCCTCGCCGTTTTTCCTCCGGTTCTCGATCTCCCCTGTCCACACTTTCCCGGCGTTGATATGTTCCCAGGCGCGCTTCCAGAACTCCTTCGGGTACTTCCCGCTCGAGAGCTTGCTCGGGTTGGAACCGATAAGCTCGTCCTTCGTGTAGCCGGTCGCCTTCTCGAAGGCGGGGTTGACGTAGACCAGCCTCCCCTGCACATCGGTAATCTCGATGGGATTGACCGTGTAGTGAACGACGTTGGAGAAGCGGAGGAGGTCAAGTTCCTTTTTCTTGAACTCGGAGATGTCCCTCGCGATCACGTAAAGGAAGTCGGTCCCCACGCCGGAGATCTTCCTTATGAACAGGAGCGCGTCGATCACGCTGCCGTCCGCTGTCTTGAATCGCGCCTCCGCCTCCGGAGCACGCCCCGTGGTCCGGAGGACCGGGAGGAGAGGGCGGGGGGAATCGTCGGTCAGGAGCGAATAAAACGGGATCGGCGCCGACGGGGTCTCGGGGAGTCCGAGCAGTTCGCGGGCCCTTCTGTTGTAGACAAGGACATCACGGTCTCCCGACACGACGAAGCACATGTCGGGGATGATGTCGATGAATATGTTCGCCAGACTCTGCTCGCTCCGCATATGTCTCCCGTAATCTTCAAAATACCGATTTAGCGCCGGATTTCCAAGATGCATGCGCGCGCCGACCCGATCTTTCGGCGGGATTCCGTATATTCCGGAATGTTCAAGGAGATTTTCGAACGACACCTCAGAGAATCGGGCTCCACCCCGCCCGGACTCCCGCCGGGGGCGTGCCGGACCTCGTCCTCCCGGATCTGCCCTCTCTGCCACGTGCCGGAGGCGGAGTATGCCGCGGAGGCCGCCTCCCGCGATGCCGCACTCCGGGAGTTCTGGGGAACTCTTCCCCTCGACGCCCCCCTTGCCCCCCTGGTCCGTTCTCCCCGGGGCCGGGAGTACAGGACCGTGAGCAAGCGGAAGGCGTTCCCTGTCAGGGGGGAACTGCGGCTCGGCCTGATCGACCCCGCGGGGCGGGACGGCCACCGCCCCGTGGACGTCACGGCATGCCTTGTGGAGCCCCGGTCACACGCCGCCGTCTACGCACGGATGAGCCAATCGCTCCTTTCATCCGCGGCCAGACATATCGTTCCGGTTCTCCGGTACGTGATCGTCAAGGGGAACTACAGCGAGTGTGTCGTGATACTTTCCGTCACGCAGATCGACGGGAGGGTGGTACACGCCGCCAACGAGATTTCGAAGGGATTGACGCGGGCCTGCCCGGACGTCCGCGGTGTCATGCTTTATGAAGACAGGAGCGACGGGAGGTACTACCTGGGGACGCGCAACAGCTCTGCACCGGGGACCGTCCGGAAAATCTTCGGCGAGACATCGGTCTACCAGAAGTTCGGCGGGAAGGGGTTCCTCTTCCCCGCACTCGCCTTTTCACAGGTGAATGCGTCGCTCGTCGACGGGCTTATCACCGAGGCGGACCGGATGCTCGCACTGTCGGCGGGGAGCAACCTGTACGATCTGTACTGCGGCTACGGACTCTTCACGCTCACGACCGGGTCCCGCGCCGGCAGGGGGACCGGGATCGAGCGGAGCCCCGAGTCGATCGACGCGGCAGCCCGGAACGCGGAAAGGCTCGGGATCACCAGCGTGAAGTTCTCCCGGTCCGACATCGCCGGGGAGACGCTCCCCGCTCTTCTGTCGCACATGCGGCCCGCGGACGCCGTGATCCTCGACCCTCCACGCGGCGGGACCGCTCCCGGCGTCATCGAATGCGTCGCCGCACACCGGCCGGGGCGGATCGTCCACATGTTCTGCAACATCGACATCATGGGGACGGAAATCGCACGCTGGATCGCCGCCGGCTACATCCCCGCACGGGGCGTTCCCTTCGATATGTTTCCGGGGACGGAGGAGACCGAAGTGATGGTCCTCCTGACAAGGGCATAAAAAGGGAAGTCAGCGAACCGCGCTGAAGGGAATATCGAGGATCCGGTAGTACCTCCAGTCCCTGTAGTCGAAGTGCCACCACTCGCCCGGGTCCACGGTGAACCCCTCGGCCCTCATCGAGGCGCCCAGCAGGTCCCGCAGTCTCCTCTGCTCCCGGGTTCCCCCCGCGTACCGCGGAGACGCCCGCGCGGAGAATTCGTCGTACGTGCTCGGCATCCGGACTTCCGCTCCGGATGCGAGGTCATAGAGCGTGCAGTCGACGGCACAGCCCCGGTTATGGCGGGAGCCCTTCGACGGGTCCGCCACGAACCTGTGAAGGCGCGCCGGGGTTTCATCCCAGAATTTCTTCGTCACGGACCAGGGGCGGTAGGCGTCTTTCACGAGCAGC
>DATJPH010000114.1:0-2188 GCA_035506475.1 Bacteroidota bacterium
AATCCGGTTTTTACTTTTTCGTGACAACCCCCGCGCCCGGTGTCTGTTTATTGCGCATGACACAGCGGGAGACCGTCATGAAACTGAGCGCGCTCTGCAATCGAATTCTCATCCCCCTGTTTCTCCCTTATGCTCTCTTTATCGGGTGCAGCGTTGTCGGCGCAGTGGTCGGCGGGGCAAGCCGCCCCGCGCTGGAAGGGCACGTCACGTCGACCCTCGGGCTGGATTCCATCGTCCTGGGGACGGAGGTGCAGCTCGTCATGTACGACCGTGTGACCATTGAGGGCGAATACGGCGGGCTTGTCGTCTACCCCGGAAAACTGTACGCCGACCGGTACGCTTCGACAGTCAGCCACGCCGCGTACAGGGGTTTCATCCCGGGACTGGAGCAGAGAGTGACGCTCCGGGAAACGGGGGGATCGTTCGAGGGGTACTTCAAAGGCGTCGACAGAGGCGCGATCCTCTTTCAGCCCGATGCGGGGTCCGACACCGTGATAGTCTCTCCTGAGGACGTCGTCGGGTTCCGGGCCTCCGATTCACTCAGCGTGGACGGAAAATCGGTCCGCAGGCTCATCCGCGACGGCACGATGATCGGCAGGCGGGTGATCACGTTGCACGTCGGCAACGCCGATCAAATGTTCCCCTACGAGTCGGTTGAGGTCGTGCTTGTGAAAGGGCATGCGAGCGGTATGTTGACCGGCTTCCTCATCGGCGCAGTTGTTGACGTCACGGCGCTCATCCTTGCGGCCTCGGCGGAGTCTGATTGCCAGCATGGGACGAGCGACGCCGTCAACAGGAGCCAGAGCTGCGGCCGCCGCTAACGGATCCGCTCGAGGAATGTTCTCACGGCAGGGAAGAACTGTCCGGGCGCCTCGATGAAGGGGAAGTGCCCGCAGTTCTTCATCACGACGTATTTTGAATCCTTGATGTGGCTGTGGATCAGCTCGTTGGATGCCGGGGGAACCGGGTCGTCGTCGCTGCCGATGATCAGCACCGGGCAGGTGATCGTCTCGAGCGTGCCCGTCAGGTCATAGGTCCGGAGCTGCGGGTCTTTCGCCAGATACCCGACGAGCTTGCTCCTGGCCGCATAGTCCGGACCGAACGAGAGCGTGAGCTCGTTGGCCCTGATCGGGTTGTAGAACGAGCCTTTGAACAGGAGCCGGAAGAATTTTTCCATCGTCTGGGGCTCCCGCTGCCTGAACTCGGCGGTTTGCATGATGGCCGCCTGTGCAAGGCTGTCCTCGGTCGACATCCTCTGGGCCATCGACTTGAATGAGGAATCCCGCAGTGCCGATGTGGGGGGGGAACTGTTGACGAGGATCAGCGAGTTCAGCCTGTCCCCGTGTTTTGCCGCGTAGAACATCGCCAGGAGCCCCCCCCAGGAGTGCCCCATCAGGTTCATTGTATTCAGATTGTATGCGTCCCGCACCCTGTCGATATCCTCGACAAGGGCGTCGAGCGTCATGTCGGTGGAGTCGAGCCTGATCGTCGACTTGCCGCATCCGCGCTGATCGAAGAATATCAGCTCGTACGAATCTGCAAGCTGCTCCATCTGGGGGAGCAGGTAGGAATGATCCAGGCCGGGGCCGCCGTGTATGATGACAAGCGGAACGCCGGTGCCGATGCTCTGGCAGTAGAGCTGGGTCCCGTTGATGAGGCGCAGCCCGTCCACGACCAGCGGCCCCTTCTCGCCCGGCGGTTGTGGAAGAGCGTCGGCGCACAGAAGCAGGACTGCTGCTCCCAGCAGTGCGGTCCGGGTGCGTCGTGTGGGTTGTGACACGTCATTCTCCAGTTATGCTTTAAAGATAATGCTCCTGGGAACGATAACAAAATGAGGGGACTGGTCCGGCAGGATTGAGTTTCACGCGTGATTTCGGCAGATTGCCTCATGACACACCTCGCACTCACCCGGTCGTATCTCATCCTGGCAGTCGGGGCGGCACTTTCGTCCGTGCGCCCGGATACCACGGCGCTCGCCCGGAGCCGGGCGGATTCCACGGCTCACAGGCGCGGGGCCCCGTACATCCGGAAAGCGGAACAACGGGGCCGCATCGCCGTCTGGATCGTGGACGGGACCTATGTCCGCACGAACATCGACGAGGAGTTCACAAATTACGGCCAGCACTACGGCTTTGACTTCATCCCCGCGAACGAATTCTGGATTGACAGGGAGGGGAAGCCCGACGAG
>DATJPH010000115.1:0-2759 GCA_035506475.1 Bacteroidota bacterium
GAAAAGGTCGCGCGCTCGATACTCCAGGCATATCCTGACCTTGCCGGGTTCGCCTGCGTCGACGCCGCCGGCGGCGAGGGGTGCGCCGTGGCGGTCAACGAGGTGGGGAAGGGTGGGGCCGTGAAGATCATCGCCATGGACAAGAACGAGACGACGCTGCAGTATGTCCGGGACGGACTTATCGAAGCTTCGATCGCGCAGCGGACATACACGATGGCATACATGGGCGTCCAGCTCCTGTACGATCTTCACCACAACAACATCCGGCTCGTGGAGAACTGGCGTGAGGCCGGGATTGTTCCCCTCCCCAATTCGATCGACACGGGGACGCTCGTCATCACGAAGGCGAACGTGAAGACATTCCTGCAGGGAGGGAAGAAGCCGTGACGAGCGGCGCGTACGTCTGCGGCGTCAGTCCGTACCGGCGGTGGTCCGGCGGGCTCTATGCCCCGGCGGACTTCGTCGGGGACGCATCTGTCACACGGGAGAAAGCGCTATGAGCCAATACGGAGAACTGAAGGAGATCGCCTGGCGGTGCAACATGGAGCTGCCGAAGCTGGGACTCGCGATCCAGACATTCGGCAATGCAAGCGCCGTGGACCGGAAGAGCGGCGTCATTGCGATCAAGCCGAGCGGCGTTCCGTACGCCGAGCTCCGGCCCGAGATGATCGTGATTGTCGCACTTGACAACAGGATCGTGGAGGGCGCGCTCCGTCCCTCGTCCGACACGAGGACGCACACGCTCCTCTATCGCCATTTCAGCGGGATCGGGGGGATCGTCCACACCCACTCCCCCCATGCGGTTGCCTGGGCGCAGGCCGGACGTCCCGTCCCCATCCTCGGGACGACACACGCGGACCATCTCGCCTTCGACATACCCTGTACGGGGCGGATGACGGACGCCATGATCCGGCGGAACTACGAGGAAGAGACAGGGAACCTCATCGTGAAGACGTTTGCACGGAAGAATGCCGGGGACGTGCCGATGGTTCTCGTCGCGGGCCACGGCCCGTTTGCATGGGGAGCGACGCCCGAGAAAGCGGTCTATCACAGCCTGATGCTCGAAGAGCTTGCGAAGATCGCGTACCTGACCCTGCAGATCAATCCAAGGGCCCCGCGGCTCGGGCGCTCGTTGATCCGCAAACACTATCAGCGGAAGCATGGTCCTGAATCCTACTACGGGCAGACCGGGTCCATGCAGGACAAAGGAGAAGAACCATGAACAACATACCTGACAGCGTGATCGGCATTGCCGCGGTGAGCAGGGACTGCTTCCCCGCGGAGCTTTCGAGAAAGCGCCGGGCACTTGTGGCCGCGGCCTGTGCCGCGGGAAAGATACCCGTCGTCGAGCTCGATACGATCGTCGAGAATGACGGGGACGTCCCCCCTGCCCTCGAAGAGATCCGTGCGAAAAAGATCGACGCGCTTGTCGTCTACCTGGGGAACTTCGGGCCCGAGGGGCCGTCGACGCTCCTGGCGCAGAGATTCGGGGGGCCCGTCATGGTCGCCGCCGCCGCGGAAGAAACGGGAAAAGACCTCTTCAACGGCAGGGGTGATGCGTACTGCGGCCTCCTCTCGGCGTCGTACAATCTCGGGCTCCGCTCCCTCCGCGTGCACATTCCCGAGCATCCCGTCGGGACTCCCGCGGAGGTCGCCGCGATGATCCGCGAGTTCCGCCCGGTGGCGCGCATCTACAACGGCCTCAAGAACCTGAAGATCTTCTCGTTCGGACCGCGTCCGTACGATTTTCTCACCTGCCACGCGCCGATCAAACCGCTGTTCGACATCGGCGTGGAGATCATGGAAAACAGCGAGCTGGACATGTACGACGTCTTCCTCTCCAAAAAGGGGGATCCCCGGATACCCGGCGTCGCCGCGGATATGGCGAAGGAGCTTGGGAAAGGGAACACGTACCCTGACCTCCTTCACGGGCTCGCACAATTCGAGATCGCGCTCCTTGACTTCATGGAGAAGAACCTCGGCGCCTCGAAGTACGCGGTGTTTGCAAACAAATGCTGGCCCTCCTTCGAGAAGTTCTTCGGGTTCGTCCCTTGCTTCATTAACTCGCGCCTTGCCACCCGCGGGATCCCGATTTCGTGTGAGTCCGATATCTACGGGGCACTGAGCGAATACGTCTGCTCCTGTGCCACGGAGATGCCCGCGGCCATTCTTGACATCAACAATACCGTCCCCGCCGACATGTATGCGGAGGCCGGTACGGGGGTGAAGGGATACGGGAACCACGAGCTCTTCATGGGCTTCCACTGCGGCAACACCTCCTCCACGTGCATGGCCTCTCCGATCCTCAAGTACCAGCTCATCATGCACAGGCTGATGGAGCCCGGCAAGGAACCCGATATCACAAGGGGGACGCTCGAAGGGACGATCCGGCCGGGCGCCATCACGCTCTTCCGCCTCCAGGGGACGCCGGAAGCCGGGCTCAGCTCCTATGTCGCACAGGGGGAAATCCTGAACATCGATCCGAAGTCGTTCGGCTGCATCGCGGTCTTTGCCGTCAGGGAAATGGAGAGGTTCTACCGGCACGTCCTGATCGGGAAGCGGTTCCCGCATCATACCGCCGTTGCATTTGCACATTCCGGCCGGGCGCTCTTCGACGCGATGAAACTGATCGGCGTGAGCGACATTTCGTTCAATCACCCGGCAAGCGTTCCGTATCCCGGGGAGTACATTTCCTGACATGAAAGCCGTCCGGCTCCATGGTCCGCGCGACCTGCGGGTGGAAGATCTCCCGGATCCTC
>DATJPH010000116.1:0-2714 GCA_035506475.1 Bacteroidota bacterium
ACGAGCTCGTAGAGCGTGACGACGGGCCCGGGGGTGACGCTCACGCTTTCCAACTCGACGTCGAACTCCGCCAGCGTCGCCCTGAGGAGGTCCGCGTTCGCCTTGAGCTCCTCGTCGTCGACATCCTCTTTTCCCGGCCTCGGCGCATCGAGGAGGTCGACCGAGGGGAAGACGTAATCGATCTCTTCGGGCCCGGGCGGAGTCTCCGGCGCGCCCCCAAGGGGACCGCCGGGGCTTTCTTCGGCGGCCGGGCGGGCCGGACGGCTCACCGAGATCTTCAGGTCGCGGTTTCGTGATCGTGACGTCCTTCGTCCTGGCGGGCACGGAGGCGGGGAGTTCTTCCTCCTCTTGCCCCCGGGCCTCGAGACGCTCGTCCCGCTTGTTTTCGATCCACTCCATCAGGCGGGAGAACGCCGCACGGAGCCTCTCCACGGTCTCATGCACGTCGAGATCAGCGGCCAGGACCGCCGTCAGAAGCATGCCGGCCACAAGGACGATCGAGCCCCCCGCCTTGCCGATAAGCTGCGAGAGCATCGTCGCAAGCGAAAGGCCGACGATGCCGCTCCATTCGCCCGCAGGCCCGCCGGCCCCCGCGATCAGCGTGATCATGCCGAACGAGACGGAGACAAGGACCGCGACGATGACGGTGTAGTTGGTGATGACAAGGGACGTCCGCACGCTCCCGCGGCGGAGGATCGTCCACCCCCAGAGGAGGATCAGGAGCGGAAAGACTCCGACCGCGTAGCCGACGGTGGCATTGATGAGAAAATCGGACATCAGGGCGCCCACCAGGCCGAGGCCGTTGTGGACGGTATCGGCCATCGCCCTGACGTTCTGATCCCCGGTGACGACGCCGGGGAGGTCGCTCGCGTGGAGGTTGATGTGGGATTGATCCCCCGCGTCATACGTCACGAGGGAGATCATGACAAGGAGGGCCGCAACGATCATCAGAAGGGCTGCCACCGCGCTCCGGCGTGACCCGCCCTTGCCGCCCCCCCGTCCCGATGCGGTTTCGTTACCCCTGGGCACAGGCACTCTCCTCACGTTTCCTGCGTGTGATCGATGATCTCTTTCTTTTCCTCCCCGCTCCGGAGCTTGATCACGTTCCCCTCGAGAAGGGGGAGCACCGGAAGCGTGTCGATGCCGGAGCAGATCTTCAGGTCGTCGCCGAACCCGATCTCCAGGAGGTGGCGGCCGTGATCCGAGGACTTCATCATCTTGAGGATCCCCCGGCCGAACGTCCGGTAGAGCGTCCGCGCCACGAGCGCCCCGTCGGAGAGATCGGCTTCGAGCTTCCCCGGGGCCGCCACGCGGGAGACAAGCATCCCCGCGCAGACGGAGTCTTCCATCGAAAGGACGCCGTCGTTCCCCGCGCAGACGATCGTGAAGTCGCGCGGCGCGCTCCGGAGCGCTTCGGCGACCGTCTCCATATTGACGAACCCGCAGACGAACAGCTCGCGCGCGTAGCGTGCTTTGACGATCGCCTGCGACCCGTTTGGCGTGCTGAAGATGAGCGCCTTCCCCCTCACCCGCTCCGGCGTATACTCCGCGGGGGAGTTCCCCAGGTTGAACCCGTCGATCATCCTCCCGTTCCGCTCCCCCCCCAGCAGGATCACGTCGCCGAAGAGGTTCCCCGAGATCTTCACCGCCGATTCCACCGTCGCCACCGGGATGATCTCCCGCGCGCCGTTCGAGAGCGCGGTGACGATCGTCGTGCTCGCGCGGAGGACGTCGATCACCACCACCGTCTTCTCCCGCAGCGCAAGTTCGTCCGTCTGGTGGGGGGTGAAATGGAGGTCGATGCGCATGGCGCTTATTTCGGGATGAAGGGGAGGGGGACGACCGTTGCCGGAACCTCGCGGTCCCGGACGGTGACCGTGAGCGCCGTGCCCGGGCCGGCGTGCGCCGATGCCACGTACCCCATGCCGATCCCTTTCCCCAGGACGGGCGAGAACGTCCCCGAGGTGACCGTCCCGGCTGCGCGTCCGGCGGCCTTGATGGCGTACCCCTGGCGCGGGAACGCCCTGTCGTCGAGGGCGAAGCCGATGAGCTTGCGGGCGACCCCTCCCTGTTTTGCCTTCATGATGGGGGCCTTCCCGATGAACTCCCCCTTCTCCGTCTTCGTGATCCAGCCCAGGTTCGCCTCGATCGGGTTTGTCGTCTGATCGATGTCGTGCCCGTACAGGCAGAACCCCATCTCGAGCCGGAGCGTGTCGCGTGCCCCGAGCCCCACCGGACCGATCGCGCAGGGGGCCCCCGCCTCCATGAGCGCGTTCCAGATCTTCGTCCCGGTCGGGACGTCCGAGGGGAAATAAAGCTCGAACCCCAGCTCACCCGTGTAGCCGGTGCGGGAAACGATCATCTGCACCCCGGCCACCTCGGCGCGCAGCGCATGGTAGTAAGGAAGAGCACCGATATCCGCCCGGGTGAGTTTCCCGAGCACGTGGAGCGACTGCGGTCCCTGGAGCGCAAGGAGCGAGAACTCGTCGGTCCGGTCGACGAGCTGCATGTCGCGCCCGGCGTGGTCTTTCATCCACGCGATGTCCTTCGCCGTGTTCGCGGCGTTGATGACGAGCATGTACCGGTCGCCCATGTTGTACACGAGGAGGTCGTCCACGATCCCCCCGTCGTCGTAGCACATCGCCGAGTACTGGACGCGGCCTTCCCTGAGCTTCGAGGCGTCGTTGATCGTGATCGACTGTATGAACGCCAGA
>DATJPH010000117.1:0-6032 GCA_035506475.1 Bacteroidota bacterium
CTCGAGTTCGAAGGGATGATCGCCAACCTCGGCGTCCGTCTCGATTACCTCGATCCGAGCGGCACATGGTATTCGTACACCGATCCGTATAACCTGGCATTCTCAGGGACCTACTCCGGGGGGATCGACACACTGATCGCCCAGGTCCGGACGAAAAAGCAGGTGGACATCAGCCCGCGGCTCGGGATTTCATTCCCGATCAGCGAGAACTCGAAGCTGTATTTCAACTACGGCCACATGCGCTCCCTCCCGGTGCCGGACAACCTCTTCCTGTACCGGCTCGACCTGTTCACGCATTCGCTCCTCCGGATGTCCGACCCCAACATGCCGGCGCCGAAGACGATCGCGTACGAGCTGGGGTACGAGCATAACCTGTTCGACATGTTCCTTGTCCGCGTTGCGGGGTATTACAAGGACGTGATCAACGAGCCGTACCCGGTGACCTACATTTCGAACGACGGGTCCATTGCCTACAGCACGACGACCCCGAACCTCTACCGGGACATCCGGGGATTCGAAGCGACAATCGAAAAGAAACGGGGCGACTGGATCCAGGGGTTCGTCAATTACACGTACGACGTCCGCACGAACGGCCACTTCGGCTACTCGACGTACTATCAGAATGCGACCCAGCAGCGCTCGTTCGAGCAGGCAAACCCGACGGTCAACCAGCCTATTCCGCAGCCGTACGCCAGGGCGAACATCTACTTCTTCACCCCGCCTGAGCTCGGTCCCTCCGTCGGGCCGTTGAGCCTCCTGGGCGACTGGCGCCTCGATCTCATCGCCAACTGGCAGTCCGGGTTCTATTTCACCTGGGCGGGCGGCGGCGGGTCGTCAATCCCGGGCGTGCAGAACAACGTCCAGTGGAAGGATTATTACGACCTCGACATCCGGATCAGCAAGAACTTCAAGATTGCGAAGCTGAACCTCCAGTTCTACATGGACATCTACAACGTCCTGAACCTGAAGTACATGTCGCAGGACGGGTTCGTGCTGGGGAGCGATTTCGACGCGTACATGAAGTCGCTCCATCTCCCGGCGTTCCCGGCTTCCTACAATACGCAGCTCGGGTACAACAACATCCCGGGGAACGACCGTCCGGGGGACTATCGCACGGTGCCGTATGAGCCGTACGACCCGAACGATCCGAGCCCGTCGCACAAGCAGTACGTGCTGGATAACAAGGCGTACATCGTCATGCCGAACCAGACGACGTTCGCGTTCCTGAACCCGGCGCAGTACTTCTTCGGATTGCGCCTGTCGTACGACATTTGAGAGCCTGATTCAACCCTTAACGAGGAAGCTCATGATGCGACATCGTCAGTTTACACATCCTGCACAATGGATCGCCGCAGGCCTTGCGGCCCTGATAGCACTGTCAGTCCCGGCCAGCGCTCAGGTCGAGATTCGCTGGATGGCGGTCGGCTCGCTCAATCACTGGTTCGCCGCGACGGGGCACGAGATCGAGGAAGGACGCGTCGCCGTCCAGCAGGACGGACTCCAGTGGCCTGCGTACTACAAGTACCAGGACGTGGAGGCGGCCTCCGGCCTCTGGATCGGCGTAACGAACTGGAAGGACGTCTCGGGAAAAACGTGGGCGCAGAAAGTCGTCCACGTGGGGCCCCGTGTCAACGGGCTCAATGAATTCTTCCCGGTCACGTTCAAGACGGTGAGCCGCTTCGCGCCGCCGCAGGTTTTCGCCGACGGGAATCCCTCGACGGGCGGGGCGCCCCTTTCGAATACCACGATCGATCCGACGCTGAAATGCGACCGGATGATCATCAACATCGACAATACGGCCATCGGCCTCACGATGACGAGGAAGATCCTCGCGTGGTCCCAGACGTACAACGACAACTATTTCATATACGAATACACGTTCACGAACACCGGGCAGATCGACGCAACGGCCGCGGCGCCCCTGAGCACCCAGACGCTCACGGGCCTCTACGTCTTCATCCAGTCGCGTTACGCCTGCACGTACGACGGGAGTCAGGAGATCGGCAACCCGACGTCGTGGGGGATCAACACGATGAACGACGTGCGGGGTGACGGCGTGAAGCCGGACCCGGTGGGCCAGCAATTCCGCTGCCGGTATTCATGGCAGGGGCTGTTTCCCACGTTCACGAAATACGACAACATCGGAGCCCCGATGTTCACGCCGGCTGCTCCCGCGAGCGACCCGGCCGACACCGCAGGCCGCCTGGCAGCGGCCCAGTTCGTCGGCACCGTGACGCTCCATGCGGACAAGTCGGCGACGGACTCGACCGATGATGTGACGCAGCCTTCGACGACGACGTATTTCGGCTCCGACGAAAAGAACAATCCCCCGACCTCGCTCAACAGCCAGTTCGACGTCAACTTCATGGCGGCTGAATACGCCGTCATGTCCTCCGGCCACACAAATCCGCGGCATGCGGACAAGGTGCAGCCCAACGGCGCGTTCGACGTCCCCACCGGCGACCCGTCGCTCGGGACCTCCGGCGGATTCTCCAGCGCCGACGGGTACGGGCCCTACACGCTCGCCCCGGGGCAGAGCATCCATATCGTCTGTGCCGAGGGGGTGGCCGGTCTGAGCCATGAGGCGTGCGTCAGGGTAGGACGCGCGTTCAAAGCCGCAGGCGGCGGTGTCGGCACGCCCGCGGCCAAGGCGAAGAATGACTCGGTGCTCACCGGGCGCGACTCGCTCTTCCAGACGTTCGCGAGGGCCAGGGCGAACTACACCTCGGGGTACAATATCCCGCAGGCGCCCCTTCCCCCGAAGACGTTCAACGTCGTGTCGGCAGGCGACGGTGTCGATGTTTCGTGGGACGTGTACGGCGGAGACCCGCTCCTCCAGGGGTTCAGGCTCTACCGCGCGCGCGACCGGTCCGACGGGACGTACACGCTCGTCGCCTCGTTCGGAGCGGCGGCGCGGAGCTACAAGGATACGGCCCTCTCGAGGGGGTTCGACTACTTCTATTACCTCGTCAGCGTCGGCGCGCCCGTTGCCGCCGACCCCAGCGGCTCGACGCCGGTGGGTGCCTTGCTCACAAGCAACAGGATCATGTCGCAGACCTACGACAAGGTCAACCTGCTCCGTTCCTCGGTGGAGACCCCGCAGCCCCCGATACGCATCGTCCCGAATCCCTACAGCATCGCGTCGGACGTCGCGAGCCTCCGGTTCGGGTTCCGCGAAGCGGACAGGATCGCATTCTTCAACATTCCGGGACAATGCAAGATCAAGGTCTACACGGAAACCGGAGAGCTGATCAAGGAGATATTGCACACAAACGGCAGCGGCGACGAATACTGGAATTCCAACACGTCGTCGGGCCAGGTCATCGTCAGCGGCGTCTACATCGTCGTTTTCGAGAACATGAAGACCGGCGAGCGTGTAATCCGGAAACTTGCCGTCATACGCTAAAACTGAACCGGGGTACTCAATGAGAACGACACAACTCAGACTGCTTCTCCTCCTGTCTGCTCTCTGCGTCTGGACGGCCGTGGGGCAGCAAAAACTCGCGCAGACGGGGATGAAATTCCTCACCGTGGGAACGGAAGCCCGGGCCGTGGGCCTCGGCGAAGCCCTGACCTCGGTGGAAGGGGACGCGTCTTCAATGTTCTTCAATCCGGCGACGATGTCCCGCCTCGCCACTCCCGTCAGCGTGACGCTGAGCGACGCGAAATATATCGCCGACATCAACCACTACGGCGGGGCGGTCGCATTTGCTCCCGCGGGCGGCGACATCGGCGTGTTCGGGGTTTCGCTTCATTTCGTCGATTACGGGGAATTCCTGGGGACGATCATCGATCCCTCCAGCCCCCAGGGGTACCAGGACACGGGGCCCTTCCATCCCTCCGGACTCGCGCTCGGCGTGAGCTACGCGAGGGCCATCAACGACAAGTTCTCCGTCGGCGGGACCGCGAAGTACGTGCGCCAGTCGCTCGGCATCGCCGTGACGGCGATTGACCCGAGCGGGACGCGCGTCCAGTCGAGCAACACCGCGGACGTGATGGCGTTCGATTTCGGGATTCTGTACAAGACCGGGTTCAAGAGCCTCAACTTCGGCATGGTGGTGCGTAATTTCTCGCGGGAGGTGGAGTTCGAGAAGGAGCCCTTCCAGCTCCCCCTGACGTTCAAGCTCGGCATCTCGATGAACGTGTTTGACCTTTCGCGCCTCGATCCGTCGGAGCATGCGCTCCTTGTGACGTTCGACGCGGAGCACCCGCGCGATTTCGCGGAAACGGTCCGCATGGGCGTCGAGTACAGATTCGCGCAGATGATCTCGCTCCGGGTAGGCTATGTTTCTCCCCAGGACGAAACCAAGTGGTCGTACGGCGTCGGTCTCCACAAGGCCAATATCCTGGGGACCCTGGGGTTCGGGGTCGACTATGCATTCACGCCGTTCGGGTTGTTCGGCAATGTGCACCGGCTCTCTGTCGAGTTTGCATTATAGGTGCAACCTTTCGTGACCAGTAAAATGGAAATGGCACACTCATGAAACATTCCGTACTCATCCTTGCGCTCGGGCTCGCTCTCCTTGTGGGTGTATTCTCCGGTTGCACGAAGAAACCCGATCCGAGCCTCTTCGACCCCAACTGGCAGAGCGCGCCCGCTCCCACGATAGCGTCGCTCACCTATCCGGCACCTGCGCTGGCCGGCGTTTCGACCGTGACGATCACCGGGACGAATTTCTCCCTCGTGAAGGCGAATAACATCGTCTACTTTGACGCCACGCCCGCCTCGATCCTTTCCGTCTCGGCGACGCAGATCTCCGTCCGCGCCCCGAACCTGGTCAAGGACACCATCCAGGTGACGGTCGCCGTCCAGGGCTCGCAGTATCTCAGCAACTATGTCCCGATCAAGCTCGTCGCCGCGGTTGCTCCCTTCGGCGCCCTGGCTTCGTCCGAGACCCCTTACGGCGTGGAATGCGATACCGCCGGCAATGTCTACTGCTCGATTATCTCGGGCGGTACCGGCATCGGCGTCAAGAAGTTCACCCCGGCAGGCGTGAGGACCGATTTCTCGCCGCAGTTCAGCTCTGCGCTCAATCACTGGTCCGCGCTGAAATTCGGCCCGGGGCAGTTCCTGTATGCGGCGGCCGGAAGGGCCATCATCTTCCGCATGCCCGCGGCAGGCGGGGCGTCCGCGGTATGGGCGAACACCATCGGGGGGAACGTCTCTGATTTCGATTTCGATCAGGCGGGGAACATCTGGGGATGCGGCAACAGCGGCGTCCTTGTCGAAGTGAAGCAGAACCTGACGAAGAAGACGTTTCCCTTCCTGGGCAGCGCATTTTCCGCGCGCGTCTACGGGACCAATCTCTACGTCGCCGCCCACCGCGACTCGCTCGTGAAGATCTGGTCGCTCCCCATCATCGGGGACAGCCTTGGCCCGGAGCAGGTGTATTTCGATTTCGGCTCGCACTACAGCGGCTTTGACGCGTATGCGATCACGTTCTCTTCCGACGGGAATCTCTTCGTGGGGACGAATGCCCCCGACGCCATCGTCCGCGTGCACGGCGACGGGACATACGAACCGTACTACCCCGGTCTCCTCCTTCCGCAGCCGATCGCGTTTGCCTGGGGGAAGGGCTCGACGATGTACCTGAGCAGGGGCGGGAGCGTCAACCCGACAATCATGCAATCGGTGATCATGGCGACGGCCACGACGCCGTTTACAAGCGCGCCGTATTACGGCCGGACGCTTCCCTAGAGTGTAGCAGCAACGTCAACAAGGAGCCCGCGAAGCGTGACGGGCTGCATGCAATGGAGGATGGCTTTGCACGCTCCTTATTTCACATTCACAAACCACTGGAGGTACGCATGAAACGTTATGCCACAGCGCTGCTCGCCTTGCTTGTCCTGGCATTAGGTCAGGGGCTGGCAGGGACGAAATGGCAGTTCATCAAAGCGATTGACTCTCCCGGGATCAAGCCGGGCGGGAACGGCTATCACGGTGTTGCGGTGGCAAAAGACGGGCGCGTCTGGGCAATTCCGTACGGCGTGACCGACAGCGTGTATGATGCGATCAACCACCGGACAATCAA
>DATJPH010000118.1:0-5658 GCA_035506475.1 Bacteroidota bacterium
ACCTGATCAGCGGCTCGGCAAACAGGAGGTTCGGGACGCAGAAGAAGACCGAAGAGGAGAGCAAGGACCTCCAGAAGGAATACCAGAAGAAGATGGCGGAAGCGCAGGCCAAGGGGGACTACCAGGCGATGGCGAAGCTGGGCCAGGAGATGCAGCAAAAGGCAGGACAGATGCAGCTCAAAGCGACCGAGGCCCGGAAGGATCCCATCGAGGTCTCGGTGATGCTCAACGACAACCCGGGAGCGGTCATCGATCCCGATGCCGTTGTCTTCGAGCACCCGGGCGTCATCGCGCTGAAATCAAATGTCGAGAACGGCACGGAACGGATCAACGTGTACTTCGACCCTGTCTCCCTGAAGGAGACCAAACAACTCTCGCGCGTCGACCTCAAACACCCGGAAGAAGGCGTGTCAAGGAAAACGCTCGTCCTGAACATTGCCATCGACCTGAACGGGCCCGCCGCGGAAATCGAACCATGGGTGAAAAAGCTCGATTTCAAGAAGGTCCTCGCGCAGATCGATTCGGGGAAATAGCGAACCGGCGGAGGAGCCCGTCGCGAAACGACCTGCTCATCACAAGCTGCGTATCGTCATCGAGCACGACGGCGCACTTCCCGTTGTCAAGGGAGAGCATGCGCGCGACGCTGTCCAGGTTGACCATGGCGGACCGGTGAATCCTCGCGAACGTCCCGGGCGGAAGAATCTCCTCGAGATCCCCGATGCACATCCTGAGCAGGTGCGTCCCTTCAGGCGTATGGAGCGAGACGTACGGGCCTTCCGCGCCCACCCAGCGGATACGGTCAACGTTCACAAAGTAGATTGTCTTCCGGTCCCTGACGAGGATCCTCCGGGGGTAGGTTTTCTCCCCTGTGCTGCTCCCCTCCTGGCCGGCATGATCTCTCACGGGATCACGGGGCTCTTCCTTCAGCTGTTCCATATCCGCCTCTCTACTGAATATACCCCCTCCGGGAGATAAAAGTTGAGGCCGGGTATCCGCTTGGGGGGATCCCCGGCCCCGCGATCCTGCCGTTCGAGTTTGCATAGGTCAGTTGCTGGCATAGTGCGTGGGAATTGCCGGCTCCGAGGGGACGAACGCAAATGTCTCGGGGTGCACATACTCATTGTAGAAGTATGCGCAGAGAAGCCTGACCTTCCTGCTTTCGTCGAATTTTACGGCTTGTTTCACGGCGTACACGCCGCGCGGATCCCCGATCAGGCTGAGCGCGAGCGCGGCAGCGATGCGCGAAGATTCAGAGCGCTCCTCGTGAAGCATGCCCAGGAGCGGGATGACCGCTTCGCTGCATTTGATCTCGCCCAGGACGAACGCCGCGCTCTCCCTCAGTCCCTGGTTATCCGAACGGATCCCCATCAGGAGACTCGCGACGGTGTTGCACCGGCAGGCGTCGCTCCCCGCCCTGTTGCCGCCCGATGCGGACGGCGCTGCTATGGCGATACACACGACGATCGCCGCCGCAATGCGCGATTGAATGCTCATGTGACCCTCCCTGTAGGATTGGTGGTGGAATCGGGTGCGGGAGACTTCCTGACGCTGCTCCCAAGGGAAGTACTGTCAGAGGCGGCGTGTGGCACGGAGTGGAGCGGAGTTTGTCACGGGACGACACAATACACACACAGGATGCACATCCGAAGCGACGGGGAGCGTTCACAGTGAAACCTTTCAAGGGGAGAACCGGGCGCGTGATTGCATTTGACGGTACCCCTCCGTAGCTTAACCCGTCATGCCGGAACTGAGACAGAACATCATCACCCGCGAGTGGGTCATTATCGCAAAAGAGCGCGCCAGGCGGCCGGACGAATTCATCAGGCCGAAGAAGGACGCCGTTCCCCTCCCGGCGTTCGATCCCGCCTGCCCGTTCTGCCCGGGGAACGAATCGATGAGCGCGGCGGAAACCTACCGGGTTGCGGACAAAGACGGATGGAAGGTGCGGGTGATCGGGAACAAATTCCCCGCCCTCTCGCAGGAGGGGGACCGGGTCAGGCGCGTCGACGGCGTGTTTCGTTCAATGTCGGGAGTCGGGTTCCACGAGGTGGTCATCGAGCACCGGCGGCATGACCTGACACCCGCGCTCTATTCCGTCGAAGAACTCAAGACGGTACTCGGCGCCTACCGGGCGCGCTACATGCAGATCCGAAAGGACCCGCGGGTCGAGGCGATCATCATATTCAAGAACCACGGCGAGTCCGCCGGCACATCGCTCGTCCACCCTCACTCCCAGATCGCGGCCACGCCCATCGTCCCGACGCAGATCCGTCACCGGATGGATGAGGCCATACGCTTTTTTGACGAAACCGGCGAGTGCGTCTTCTGCACCACGCTCAGGCGGGAGCTCGCGGACAGACACCGGATCATCGCATCGACGGATTCATTCGTCGCGTTCATCCCCTACGCGGCCCTCTCGCCGTTCCACCTCTGGATCTTCCCCGTCCGCCACTGCTCCTCGTTCGACGAAATCGAGGAATACGAAATGACCGACCTGGCGGCAACGCTCCGCACGGTGCTCGGGAAACTCCACTACGGGCTGAACGACCCCGATTACAACTTCTCCATCCGCTCCATACCGGCCCGCGAGGGACAGCGGGAGTACTTCCACTGGTACCTGACGGTTATCCCCCGTATCGTCAGGACGGCGGGCTTTGAAATCGGGAGCGGGATGTACATCAACACCGCGCTCCCCGAAGACAGCGCCCAATTCCTCCGGGACGTCAAACTCCCCTGATCTGCCCCCACCCCGGAACGACGGAGGGGCCGCACTGTGCGGCCCCTCCGATCAGCCATCGCCTGATGCGCAAGCCCCACTTCCCCGGAATTTCAGCTCCCCATCATCGACAGCGCGCTCAGACCGAATATCCCGAACACGATCGCCGTCAATATCGCTGTCAGCACGAAGTACACGACAATAAGGACGATGATCGCGACCACCATGTAGACGACGACCTTGTCCTCCGGCGTCTTCATCGTGTGGGGAAAACCGAGATACATGATATAGAATCCGTAGAGGCTGGCGATGAAGACAAGGATCCCGAGGACGGGGACGATGTGGAGTATCCCCGCCACCCAGGCCGGCGTGTAGGAGTACGCCACGAGCTGCATCGAGCGCCCGAAATTCTTCTGTGACCCGAAGTTCGGCGCCAGGAAATCCACAACGAACGCGGTCAGGTAAACCCCACCCACGGTGACGACGAAACTGATGATCGCCATCGCAATCCCCCACGTGAATGAGGAGACGACTCCCCGGCCGATCAGGCCGTACCCGAGCATCGTTGCTACGGCCGGAATCAGCGCAAGCGGGATCACATACCCGGAAATGATCTGCGCCGCAACGGGTTCCTCGCCCGCGATGACGGGCCATTCGGTTTTCGGGGTCATGATGATATTCTTCGCCCTGTCCACGATGTTCATGCTGCCTCCAGGATGAGTGGGTAAGAAAGGTACGAACGTGAGAAGATAGAGCTTACGGAGTGCCGAATCAAGCCCCTTGCGTTTCGAAAAAGGGCCACCCCGTTACACAGGTAAAACGTCCCGGAACTATTGCAAATCCATGACGCTTCCGTGACAATCGTCCCCCCGGGGCATGCTAGATTGCACCGCGCATACGGATTCACCTCCCAGCAGAAAGGGGGTCTTATGGACATTCAAAAAACAGGTCAACGGGATACATTCCGTGCGAGGATCGCGGCGCTCCGCGGAAGCGGGGGGGGAGGGCTCCGCATGTCCTCTTTCTCCCCCGCATCGGTCACCGCAGCGCTCAGAATGCTCCTCTACGCATATCCCGCGAGATACCGGACGGACAGGGAGCTGCAGGAGAACACACTCCGCGCATTCGTCGTCACGGTGATCCCGGGCGCGGACAGGGGCGACCCGGACCTCGTCCGGATGTACTACGATACCAACTATCCGTTCTTCCCGTACACGGGGTACCTGGTATACGACCTCGCCGTGAGAACCGCGCGGAGGCAACCAGGCCGAGGGTTCGGCGAGCTCGTCCCGGGCGAGCGGACGGCGATCATCGCCGATGCGCTCGCCTCCGACGACACCACATCCAGGCTCGTCAAGGCGGCAATGCTCATGGCCCAGGTATCCTACTTTGCGGGGATCTACGATCCCGCAAAGGGATGCGCGCTCATCGATTTTCCCGGCATGAACGACGGCTTCAGTCCGGAGGAGATATCGCGTCCCGATGCGGACGCATACCTTGGCGAGCCCGACACCGCAGACGGCAATCCGCCATAACAATTTTCCTCACACACAGGAGCGGCCATGGAAACGCTCAGGACAGAAATACTCGTCATTGGAAGCGGGTTCGGCGGCGCTGCGACGGCACTCCGGATGGCGGAGGCGGGATTCCAGGTCGTCATCCTGGAAAAGGGGGGGGACATCAGGCCGGAGAGGGACTTCCGTCAGACGCAGGATCCGCAGTACCTGCTCAGGTTCATCCGGAGCATACGGAGCGACACCATCAGCTTCGTGTACGGAGAGGGGCTCGGCGGCGGATCGGGGTTCTACGAGATGGTCTCACTCAGGGCCCCGACGCTTGCATTCGATCAGAGGGGACGCAACGGGCGGAGGCTCTGGCCGGCAGGTCTCGACAGGGGGACGCTGGACCCGTACTACGCGAAAGCCGAGCGGATGATGCACGTGAAGCAGATCGCGCCGGGAGAGATCCCGAAATCCGGGCTCGCATTCTCACTGCTGATGAAAAGACTCGGGTACTCGGTCGACAGGGTCCCGTATTCCGTCCGCGGCTGCCTCGGGCACGGCTTCTGCGTCGCCGGCTGCACCGCGGGAGCGAAGGTCACACTCCACGACACCTACCTGGCACCTGCGCAGGCGAGCGGCGCGCGGATCCTGACGGACATCGAAGCCCTCTCGGTCAGCACGCTCGGAGGGGACCCGGGCGCCGGAGCCGCCGAACGCAACATGCACAACCTCCCCTTCAGGTACCGGGTGCTCTGTGCGGAGGGATCGGGCGGGAACCCGCTCACCATCGACGCGAAAGTCGTCCTGCTGGGCGGTGGAACGATCGGCACCGCGCGCCTTCTCCTGAACTCCCGCAGGGGGCTGCCGATGCTCACCGGCGAGGTCGGCAAACACATCGCGGTCAACGGCACGGTCAAGGCGCTCGCACTCCTGCCGGAGAATTTTCCTGACGCCGACATGTTTACCGGGCGCTCGCATCCCGGGGTGATCAGCTACCAGTTTCTCGCATCGCACGGGATCACCATATCAACCGCGAAGCCTCTCCCCGTCGACGCGGTGTCGTACGCCAACCTCGTCGTGGAAGGAGAAACGCGCACCCCCTGCTGGTGGGGGGAACCGAAGGTCGAGCTGATGAAGCTGTACAGGCGGCGCGCACTCCCGATATTCGCGCTCGGGCTCACGACGCCGCGCGCCGAGCTCCGCGCCACACGCAGCGGGAGCGTCGTTCCTTCATTTCACATCGACGGAGAGTTCAGGGAGTATTACAGGAGGACGCTCGAACTCCTCCATTCCATCTACAGGCAGAACGGGGCGAGGCTTGTCAGTGTCGCGCTTCTCGACGGCGAGGGGGTGGAATATCCCGACATCCACATCTCCACGGCGCACATGACGGGGTCGTGCCGGATGGCGGACACCCCGGGAGAGGGAGTCGCCGATGCA
>DATJPH010000119.1:0-2065 GCA_035506475.1 Bacteroidota bacterium
AGAGTTCCCGCCCCGCTCGCCGGGACGTCGAGCGTAATCAGGTCGGGAATGCCGTCGCCGTCGAGATCAGCCGCCGCGGGAGAGAAAGGGAATCCCCGGTTCTGTGCCGCCGAGACTGTGACGATGCCGGACGCCCGAAAAGGGGTGACGTGCCCGGTGGAATCAGGCGGGAGAAGGTACACCTTTCCACCCACGGGAGGGGGCACGACAGTCCCTCCGGTCGTAAAGTGCGGCAGGGGGGCACCCGTCGTACCGAGGACGATCCGATCTCCCGACGGCCCGCCAAAATTCCCGATGGCAATCGCGTTGTTTTCGATAATCTCCCCCGTCTGCCGGGGGAATCCCTGCACGGGCGCGATGGCGTCTCCGCGGATCACCTGTACGGTCATCCGGGGTGCCCGCACGCTGAAGTTGTTCACGGTGAGATGGCTGAGCGCACCGAGGTAGCTGTTCGAATTCGGGAACGTCGTTCCGGAGAACTCGTTCTTGTTGACGGGGGATGCGTTCCCCTTGAACCAGAAATCAAGCGCGGTCCCGTCCTCGCTCCCCAGACCGGGCTGCGTGATGTCGTACGTGTGGCCGATGTCCTGGGAGCCGTCCGCCTCCTCGAGGTTTACACCCCGGTGGCTGGAGTCCGCGTTCACGCCGTTGGCGCCGATCCTCGCGTTAATGACCGACTCGTCGATGTGCCAGATGAGTATGCCGCCGTCGTAGAACGTCCCGTCGGGATCGACTCCGCCGGGAATGCTCCAGTCGGGGACGTCCACATCGGTGATCGTTCCGGAAAGCCCTGTCACGTCGTCAAAAGCGAACCCGGCCGTATCGCGGGCGAAATGCTGCTGGCGCGTCACGCCGCCCGACAGAGATGTGATCGTCACCCCCGTCCGGTGAGGATCGCGGTTCCTGTTCTCGAGGAGAAAATACTCCGCATCGGAAATCGGTATCCGGTATATCGTGTCGGCAAGGGCGACGGCAGGGACGCTGAGCGTCGCAGTCCCCGCGGGAGCCACGATCGGCGTCACCCAGCCGAGCCAGTATTTTTCCCACGCGGAGGGCTCCGGAGGGAACGCCCCGCTGAAGCTGAATATCGACTGGCCGTCCATGAGTCCGAACCGCCCGATCCCCGTCGCCCCGCTCTGCGTGTCGAAGAGATCAGGGAGCCCGAGATAGCTGCCGAGCGACGCGCAGAGGAGGCCGTTCATCCCCAGGTTCAGGGGAAAAGACCCCGTGGCCGATTGTATCGTCCGGTTTTCGGTCTCCGGCATGATGATCGTGTTCGTGACCTGGTGCGCGCCGCCGTTCACCGCAATGCCGCCTCCGAGCAGAGCGGTGAGAGCCGTCGGTCCAAGGTAGATCGAGGGGATGTCGTGCGGCGCCGGGTCAAACCCGAGGGAGCTGACAAGGTCGACATCATGCCCCACGCCCGCGTGAAAGAGGACGAAGCAGTCGAACCTCGAAAAATCCGCCACGTAGCCTGCACTGTCGGCTTTCCGCCACGTGTCGCGCGCCAGGGCGGCAAGGCGCAGGTTGGATTCTCCCGCGCGGGGACTGTAGTCGGCCATGACTCCCGGCAGGGTGATCACGGGGCCGACGAGCGTCCAGCGGACAAGCGTCTTTCCTTTCGACGTCCTTCCGAAGTAGTTCGAGAGAAATGCGAGGTGCCCGGCGAAATACGCGCTGTCCCGGGGAGGAGCATCGATGAACGGGGTCCCCGCCGGCGCACCGAGGACAAACTGCCCGTTGCCGTCTTTCGCCTGATCATTGTCCTTCTGGAACTGCACCATCACCGCCAGCACGCGAACGGTATCGTACGACGCGAGCGCCCTGGGCGATCTCCTTACGTCTCCCTGCGACGGGGAGAGGGGATGGCTGAGATGCTGGGCGAGCGCCGCGGCGGTGAACACGAGCGTAAGAAGGAATGGACGCATCAGAGGCATGGAGAAAAGCGATCGAGTCAAAATGAGAGGAACCGGAGGTCCCCCGCGTCGCGCCGGAGCGCGACGCGGGGAGGCCGTTAATTACCGCCCCAGGCGATCAGGAGCGAAAACCGGATCGTGTCGGACAG
>DATJPH010000120.1:0-3239 GCA_035506475.1 Bacteroidota bacterium
GGGAAAAGCCCCGGCCTTCGCGGCGGCTTCCACGAGGAGCGCTCCGTCAACGACCTGCCGCTGTATGTCCGCCGGCGTTTGCGGCGGCGCCGGGCCGTCCGACTCGGGGGCGATCAGGTAGATCTCCGTCCTTCCGAGCCACATCATCGACTGAAAATACCGCCCGAGCGCCGGGGTCTGGGTATAATGCCCCCGGATCGTGAACTGACTGAAATCCATGTACCGCGGAGTCGACGAGAAGAGCGTCAGCGAGGACATCCCCTTGTTCGCAATCAGGACCTGTATCGCCCCCACGGGAGCCGCGTCCTCCGTGAAGTACGGGACCGCCGAACCATCGAGCAGGGCCGATGCCACCGTCAGGTAGATGTCGATGTCGCGGAGCATCGGGCCCATGGAGGGCTCGGGCGCATACGCCGCCGCAAGCGTCGGCATCTGCGAGCGAAGGGCCCCGAGGAGTGAGTCGAGCTCGGCGATAAGGAATCCCTGTTCCGCGGACATGAGTATGGCGTCATACGATGAGTGGATCGCGTGGAGTATGGCGTCAGTCGAGATGAAGACGGGAAGATCGCGGCTGTAGATTTCGAGAAACGTCGTACCGAACGATCCCCTCTGCTGCCGGTCTGTCACCATGAACCCGTGGTCGGCAAAGAGACCCCGCTCGTATGGCGTCAGGCCGTAACTTGAATCGATCGAGGGGAAGTACGCGAGCTGGTCGGGGACTACCGCCGCATGCGCGCTGAATGCCCCGGCCGGGTGCATGCCGAGGAGCTGCGTCGCGCTCATGTCAACGTGCGTGGCGAGGAATGCTTCATATGCCGCAAGCTCGGGCGCGGGATTCGACTGCCCGCTGGCGAGCGATATGCAGACGGCAAGTGCAAGAGGTGCGAACGGAAGGGACCGGGGTGAGTTCATATGAACCTCCTGCCCGTCGCGGGCGGGCAATTCGCGCGGAATTGAGGTGGGGGATGCTCAAAATTAGCTCGCCGGCCGGATTCTGTCAAATCTGTGGCATCGAATCGGAATTTTTTCTATCATTTTGCGCTGCTTCGAAGGAGCTCCTGACCCGAGACCTTAATTGAAAGGAACGCTCATGCCTGCCAGACGTTCTGCGCTTTTCCTGCTCTTCGCCGCCCTGATTGTTCGAGGCGCGCCTGCGCTCCCGGGCATCAGGCTCATCGTGGATGCGACGGAAGCCCCGCGCAGGATCGTGCACGCCAACGAAGTGATCGACGTCCAGCCGGGGCCGTTGACGCTAACATACGCCGAGTGGATCCCCGGCGAGCACGGGCCGACGGGACCCGTCGTGGATCTGGTGGGGCTGCACATCAGTGCGGGCACTGGCGGCGGCACGGAGTTGCCCTGGCGCAGGGACCTCACGAACATGTATCTCTTCCACTGCGACATCCCCGCCGGCGTAAACTCGATCGCGGTCGTCTTCGACTACATTCTCTCGCCGATCACGAGGGGATATTCCGCGGCGGCGAACTCCTCCGCGCATCTCGTCGTGCTGAGCTGGAACACGGTTGCCCTTTATCCGTCCGCGCCGCATCCCGACAGCATCGTGGTGACACCCACGCTCGTTCTCCCCGCCGGCTGGAAGTACAATACGGCGCTTGAGACCGCCCGCACAGAGGGGAACAGCGTGGAATTCGCCCCCGTCACGCTCAACATGCTCGTGGATTCCCCCGTGCAGGCGGGAGAATACGTCAACAGGATCGACATCAGCGCGGGAACGGGGATCCCCCACCATCTCGACATCGCCTCGGACGGCGAGGCGGCGGTGCAGATGCCCCCGGACCAGGTGAACGATTACCAGAACCTCGTTCGCGAGGCAACTGCGCTCTTCGGCGCGCACCATTACCTCCATTATGACTTCCTCTACACGCTCAGCGACCAGGTGTCGTCGTTCGGGCTGGAGCACCACCAGTCAAGCGACGACCGCGTCGGGGAACGGACGATCCTCGACCCGCGTATGCGTGTGCTCAGGGCGGGCCTGCTCCCCCACGAATTCGTCCACTCCTGGAACGGCAAATACCGGAGACCCGAGGGGCTCGCCACGGGGGATTTCACGTCACCGATGAAGGGGGATCTCCTCTGGGTGTACGAGGGGCTCACCGAGTACCTGGGCAACCTGCTCACGGCGCGCTCGGGGCTCTGGAGCCAGGAGATGTACCGTGAGCACATGGCGATGATCGCCGCGAAACTCGATAACAGGCCCGGGAGGACGTGGCGGCCGCTCCAGGACGCCGCGGACGCGGCGCAGATCCTCTATGGCGCTCGGCCCGACTGGGAGTCGTACAGGAGGACGGTCGACTACTACGACGAGGGGAACCTGATCTGGCTGGACGTGGACGGCATCATCCGGGAACAGACCCGCGGGAAGAAGTCGATGGACGATTTCTGTCGCGCGTTTCACGGGGGGTCCGACACACTGCCGCTGACGAAGCCGTACACGTTCGAGGACGTCGTCAGGACGCTCAACGACGTCGCCCCCTACGACTGGGCGAACTACTTGAACGGGAGGCTTACGTCGCTCGACGCCCATGCGCCCCTCTCGGGTATCGAGCGCGCCGGGTGGCGGCTCGCCTACCGCGACACGCTGGATGAGCTGGAGAAAGATTTTGAAGAGGTGCGTCACGTGACGGACCTGAGCTTTTCGCTCGGTGCGACATTGAACGATGAAGGCGCATTGATCGACGTCGTCCCGGGGCTCCCCCTGGCACGGGCAGGCCTCGCCCCCGGGATGAAGATCATCGCCGTGGACGGCAAGGTGTACACGCGCGACATGATTCGGGATGCCATCCGCCTCGCGGCGAGATCATCCGCGCCGACGATGATCATCGCCCAGAACGGCGACTACGTCTCGACATACAGTGTCGACTATCACGGGGGGGAACGCTACCCGTACCTGGAGCGGATCACGTCACGGCCCGACGTCCTGAAGGCGATGATTGCGCCGAAGGCGGGGGGATAGGCGGACGGGCTACTGCGGGCCGGCGTGCGCGAGCGGGTTGTCGAAATCGAAGCCGAACAGGCGGGGATCCTCGCCGATGACCGCGGCCGAGATGATGTAGAAGACGTAATCGTACGTCTCCTCGGGGAGCGTGTGACGTGCGAGGAGGCTCCAGAAGTTTCTCTGCCGCGGATTCTCCGGCATCGAGTTGAGCATCTCGTGGATCTTCGTTTCGTCCCAGTTGTAGCAGGCCATGACGAGGAGGCCGGACGCCTGCGCGTCGGTG
>DATJPH010000121.1:0-2595 GCA_035506475.1 Bacteroidota bacterium
GGTGAGGTAGTCGCGGAGGACGTTGCCGGTGACCGAGATCGTGTCCTCGCCCCGGCGGACCCGAAGGAGCGTGAACCTCATGGCGTCGTCGGGGCACAGGATGCGGATGTCGAGCCCGGTGGTGTCGTGGCCTGGCAGGCAAACCTTCACCTTCTTGATGACCTCGGCGTCGTGGGCCCGGCGCTCGTCCAGCCAGAAGATGGCCGGCGACCCGGTGACGCGGGCCCGGGTGACCGCCAGCTTGACCCAGTTCTGGACGGGGGCGTCCTTCGTCTGACACGCTCGGAAGATGTCGCCGGACTCGACCGGCCGCTCGAGGAGCGTGGCGCCGGAGGCGTCGACGACGCGGATCGTCCCCTTCCCCGGCGCCACGAACGTCTTGTCGTGGGAGCCGTACTCCTCGGCCTTCTGGGCCATGAGACCGACGTTGGAGACGTTGCCCATGGTCGCGGGGTCGAACTGGCCGTTCCTCTTCGCGTCCTCCAGGATGACCGAGTACATCGTGGCGTAGCAGCGGTCGGGCACCATGGCGATGCAGTCCTGGAGCTCGCCCCCGGCGTTCCACATGCGACCGCCGTCGCGGATCAGGCTGGGGATCGAGTTGTCGACGATGACGTTGTTGGGCACGTGCAGGTTCGTGATGCCCTTCCTCGAGTCCACCATGGCCAGGCCGGGGCGCGTCTCGTACACCGCGGCGATGTCCGCCTCGATCTCGGCCTTCTTTGCGGCCGGCAGCTTGCCGATCTTGTCGAGGACGTCGGCCAGGCCGTTGTTGACGTCGGCCCCGACCTCGGCGAGGGCGTCGGCGTGCTTCTCGAGGGCGTCGGCGTAGTAGACCGAGACGCAGTGGCCGAACATGACGGGGTCGGAGACCTTCATCATGGTCGCCTTGACGTGGAGGGACAGCAGGATCCCGTCCCTCCGGGCCGCCTCGATCTGCTCGGCGTAGAACGCGCGGAGGGCGGCGACGCTCATCACGGTGGCGTCGACGATCTCCCCCGCCTCGAGAGACACCCCGGCCTTGAGCAGGTCGACCGAGCCTTCGCGGGAGACGAACTCGATCCGCGCCTCGGTGGGCTCCTGGACCGTGACGGATCGCTCGTTGCCGAAGTAGTCCCCTCCCGTCATGTGGGCGACGCGGGTCTTCGAGCCGGACTCGGGGAACGGCTTCATCATCCTGTGGGGGTTCTTTCGCGCGAACCTCTTGATCGCCGGCGCCGGCCGCCGGTCGGAGTTGCCCTCGCGCAGGACCGGGTTCACCGCCGAGCCGAGGCAGGTGGAGAACCTCTGCCGCAGGGCCTTCTGCACGTCGGTTCGGGGCTCCTCCGGGAACCCGGGGATCCCGTATCCCTTCTTCCGCAGCTCTTCGAGCGCGTCCAGCAGCTGAGGGACCGAGGCGCTGATGTTGGGCAGCTTGATGATGTTAGCTTCGGGGGTCCTGGCGAGCTCGCCGAGCGCGGCGAGGTCGTCCGGGATCCTCTGCTCGTCGGTCAGGTTCTCCGGGAAGGTCGCGATGACCCGTCCGGCCAACGAGATGTCGCGGGTTCCGACGTCGACCCCCGTGCCGCGCGTGAAGGCCTGAATGACGGGGAGCAGAGCGTAGGTCGCCAGGGCCGGCGCCTCGTCGACCTTCGTCCACACGATCTTCGATGTGGCCATCGATCCAACCTCACGGAATCAGGTGTGCTGCCGCTGGGCCCAGCAGTCTATCGCTTCTCGGGGACCGCTTCATCGGGCGTCGCCGGCGGGCAGGGGCTCCGCATGAACCGGGGCTGATTCTTCGGTCGGGGTTGTCGGGGGAGGGAGCGAGTCCCGAAGCTCCCCCGGATGGGCGGTCCCTCCCCGCCCACTTGGGAAACGCCCCCTGCAACCGCCAGCGGTCGGACCCGCTGGGTCAGGAACCTACGGCCGGCTCACCGCTCCCTGCGGAGGTCCCGGGGGGGGTGGGGCGGGTGTCGGCCCGGCTTCGAGACGACTGAAGACCCGGCGAGCGTTGCCTTCGAAGACGTCGTCCTTCGCCTCCTCGGACAGGACGCTCGCGTCCACGTAGCGCCTGGTGTCGTCGAAATGGTGACCGGTCTCCGGATCGATGCCCCGGACCGCCCCCAGCATCTCCGATGCGAACAGGACGTTCTCGTGGGGGATCACCCTCAGCAGGAGGTCGATCCCCGCCTGGTGGTAGACGCAGGTGTCGAAGTAGACGTTTCCCAGGAGGAGCTCGTCCAGGGGCGGCAGCTTCAGCATGTCGGCGAGGCCCCGGAAGCGCCCCCAGTGGTAGGGAACGGCGCCGCCCCCGTGCGGGACGATGAACTTGATCGTCGGGAAGTCGGAGGTGACCTTGGACTGCATGAGCTGCATGAAGGCGGTGGTGTCGGCGCTGAGGTAGTACGACCCCGTGGTGTGGAACGCGGGGTTGCAGGAGCCGCTCACGTGGATCATCGCCGGAACGTCCAGCTCGACCATCTTCTCGTACAGCGGGTACCAGTACCTGTCCCCCAGCGGCGGCGAGTCGAAGCGCCCCCCCGAGGGATCGAGGTTCAGGTTGCAGCCGACGAAGCCGAGCTGCGTGACGCAGCGCTCGAGCTCGGCCACGCT
>DATJPH010000122.1:0-5050 GCA_035506475.1 Bacteroidota bacterium
AGGGGTACCCGGGAGTGTGGTTGGCTGTGACGCGTCGCTGGTGGGTGGTGACGTTGATGGCGATCCCGGGTTACCCCTTTGTTTTTGCTCCGAGTGTCACATCTCCCCGTGTCTCAGGGATGCCGCCCTGGCCCTCCTGTCCCTCTTGTAGATCCTGACGTAGTGCAGGTGCTCATCGTACGTCCGTGTGAACCAGTGTCCCCCCCTGCCGTTGGCGACGAAGAACAGGTAGCCGTTCCCCTGGGGGTAGAGGGCGGCAAGGAGCGAAGCCCTCCCCGGGTTGTTCACCGGTCCGGGGGGGAGGCCGGCGTACAGGTACGTATTGTACGGAGTAGCTGATTTCAGATCGTCGTACGTGAGCCGCCTCGGCCCGTTTTCAATCACGTACTGTATCGTCGGGTCCGCCTCGAGCCTCATCCCCTTTCGCAGCCTGTTGTGATAGACCCCCGAGATGATCGGGCGCTCTTCGTTGAGGACCGCCTCCCCTTCCACGATCGAGGCGAACGTCACTGCCTGGTGGACCGACCAGCCGTACTCAGCGCATTTTGCGCGGAGCGTGTCGTTGAAGAACTTCTGGAACGCCTCCACCTCGCGCCTGAGGATCTCCCGCTCGTCCTGCTCCCAGGAGAAGGTATACGTATCGGGGAGGAGATACCCCTCAAGTCCCCCCGCCTCGACGCCGAGCGAGCGGGTCCAGGTGGGATCGAACGCCAGGCGGGCATATTTCGACGAATCGATGCCGAGCGCCCGTGCGAATATGCGCGCCTGCAGACGGATGCGCGCCCCTTCGGGGATGGTGACCGCGATCGGCTGATTCCCCTTCCCCGAGCGGAGCATTGTGAAGAGCTCGAGGTTCGAAATGCCGTTGCGGAGGACATACTTGCCGATCTGTATCCTGTCCGCCCCGCCCATCAGGTGTGCGACGACGCTGAACTCGAACCGGCTCCTGATGATCTTCTTTGCATCGAGCGAATCGACGACCTGCGCGAAATTCTCCCCCCGCGAGACGAAAAATATCTTCTCCGTGCTCCCGGCCAGCGTGTTCGGCCCGAAGAGTATCCAGAGAACCGCGGAGGAACCCGCCACAAGGAGCACGGCCAGTCCCCCCAGGACCCACCTGAGGGGTTTTCCCCGAACGGGGAGATCGCTCATGAGGCCTCCTGCACGATCTCCATCCGCGCCAGCGCGGGAGTCTCAAACGGCGAGGTGATGTTCCGGGCAAGCCGCATCCATCCCACGTAGCCGATCATCGCAGCGTTGTCCATGCAGTACTCAAGCCGTGGAGTGAACACATTCATCCCCGCGCGGGAGGCATCCTCCGCAAGCCGGCGCCTGAGCGACGAGTTCGCCGAAACCCCCCCGGCCAGTGCGATATCCCGGACCCCGGTCTGTGCGGCGGCCTCCATTGCCCGTTGAACCAGAACCTCGACAACCGCCGACTGGAAGCCGGCGCAGATGTCGGCAAGAAGGTCCCCCTCCGGAGCAGGCGCCCCTGGACCGGGATCGGAGAACCCCGATTTCCTCAGGTAATAGAGGACGGAGGTCTTGATGCCGCTGAAGCTGAAATCGAGCGTTCCTTCTCCGGGAAACGATCGGGGAAACTTCACGCGCGACGGGTCACCCCGGGCGGCCAGCCTGTCGATGGCGGCCCCGCCTGGATACCCCAGACCGAGCATCTTCGCCACTTTGTCGAAAGCTTCACCGGCCGCGTCGTCCCGGGTCTGTCCGAGGAGCCTCTGGCTGAACGGCGCTGCCACGTGCACGAGCATCGTGTGCCCCCCCGAGACGACAAGCGCGACAAACGGGTATCCGGGGACACGCTCTTCTAAAAAGACGGAGTAGAGATGCCCCTCCATGTGGTTGACCGCCGTGAACGGCACGCCGAGCCCGAATGCGAGCGCCTTCCCGAAGCTGAGCCCTACAAGGAGGGCGCCGACAAGCCCGGGTCCCTGCGTCGAGGCGACGCCGGTGATATCGCTTTTCCGGACCCCTCCCCTGGCGAGGGCCTCTTCAACGACCTGGAGTATCAGGCGCTGGTGCGCGCGGGAAGCAAGTTCGGGGACGACGCCGCCGTATTTGCTGTGTATGAGCTGGGACGATATCACGTTGGAAAGAACTTTTCCCCCCTTCACGACGGCGGCGGAGGTCTCGTCGCAGGAGGTTTCTATCCCCAGGACGGTCATATTTTCGGGAGATGGACTCATTTTGTCATTGTACGGAACAACCGGCTGAATTTCAACAAACTGTTGCGCAGGAGAGTTTTTTTCACTATCTTAATGGCCTAAGTTCTCCATTGATTGGACGAGATCATGTCAAAGGTGTGTGACATCTGCGGGAAGAAGCCGGTCACCGGCAACAACATCAGCCACGCCCATAACCTCACGCGGCGCCGCTGGGAACCGAACCTCCAGAACGTGCGGGCGAAGGTCGACGGCCGGCCGAAGCGCCTGAGGGTCTGCACGACCTGCATCAAATCCAACAGGGTTACGAAGGTCGCCTGACGCCCCCGCCCGGGGTATTCCGCCCGTACTCTGTGCCCGGCCCGCCTGACGCACGGCCCGTATTCCCGAGAGACCTACCGCAGAGACACACCGTATGGCACGGCTTGAAATACAGCTCACACTTCCGAACCAGCTGACGCTTCTCCGCATTCTCCTCACCCCCGTTTTCGTCATCCTTCTCCTGTCCGGCTCCTCCTTCACAATGCAGCTCTCGCTCGTCGTCTTCGTCGTCGCCGCACTGACCGACTGGTATGACGGCTGGATCGCCCGGAAGATGGGGCACAGCTCCCGGTGGGGGAAATTCCTCGACCCGCTCGCCGACAAGATCCTCTCCTCCGCGGCGCTCCTTGCGTTCGTCGGGCTCAACCTTGTGGACGCCTGGATGGTCTGGATCGTCGTCGTGCGCGATTTCCTGATCACGGGCCTCAGGAGCTATGCCGAGTATCTGGACAGGCCGATCGTCACGACCCGGGGGGCCCAGGCAAAGACGTTCGGCCAGTTCGTCGTCATCTATTATATTCTCATCCTCTACGTCGGGCGGAGCATCCCTCCCGTGTACCAGGATTTCGGCCCGACGATCGACGCGCTCATGCACCCCAAGGTCCTCTTCGGCATGATGCTCCTCGTCACGCTCTCCACGGCGGGGACGGGGATCGCGTATGTCTTCGATAACAGGAAGGTCCTGCGCGAACTCTATGAGCGGATCCGACCAGCGCACTGAGCCGGCGGAGCGGAAAGAGGTCCCCTTCGCCGTCCGGCTCCTCGCCACCGGCCTCTATACGGGCTACATCCCCTGGGCGTCCGGCACGTTCGGCTCGCTCGCAGGCCTGGCCGTGCTTCTTCTTCCCGGCACGGATGCGCGCGGCGTCCTCCCCCTTATGATCGCGGTCGGTTTTTTCGCCGGCGTGTACACCTCCGGTCTCGTCGCCAGGGCTGAGGGGAACAGGCTGACGCGGAGCGCAGCGGCGGCAAAGGCGATGTTCCAGGGAGCCGGCCACGAGCAGGCCGACCCGTCGATCGTCGTCATCGACGAGATCGTCGGCATCTGGATTTCGCTGGCCGGGATCGCCCCGGGGGTCCTCACGTACGTCGCCGCCTTTATCTTCTTTCGTCTCTTCGACGTCCTGAAGCCGGAACCCGCGCGGTCGCTCGAACGGCTCCCCGGCGGGTGGGGGATCATGCTCGACGACGTCGTCGCCGGGATCTACGCGAACGCCGCCACGCGCGCCCTCCTGTTCCTCTGGGCGCTGTTTGCCGGAGGGAGGGGGATACTCTGAACGCGCACATACTCACCATCGGCGACGAGCTCCTTATCGGGCAGGTCATCAACACGAACCAGGCCTACATCGCCAGGCGGCTCAACGGCATCGGGATCGACGTGGCGCTCATGACGACGGCCGGAGACTCGATGGAAGAGATCATGCGGGCGCTCCGCGCCGCGTGGGATGCCGCGGACGTGACGATCGTGACCGGGGGGCTCGGTCCGACGCACGACGACATCACACGGAGCGCCGTCTGCTCCTTCTTCTCCACCGAGCTCGTCCCGGACGAAGAGGTGCGGCGCCACATCGAGGCCCTGATGAAGAAGAGGAACCTCCCCTGGACGGCGGCCTCCGAAGACCAGACGCTCGTCCCCCGCGCGGCGCAGGTCTTCCCCAACCCGGTGGGAACCGCCCCCGGGCTCCGGTTCGAGCGCCAGGGGAAGCTCATGTTCATACTCCCCGGCGTCCCCTACGAGATGACGGAGATGATCGACGCCTCGGTGATCCCCTTCCTCGCGCCGCGCGCCGGCGCCAGGGTGATACGTCACCGCACGCTCCTGACGACGGGGATCCCGGAGAGCTTCCTGGCCTCGCAGATCGGGAACCTCGACGAAATCCTCCAGGGGGCGTCCCTTGCATTCCTCCCCTCCCCCGCCGGCGTCCGGCTCAGGATCACGGTCCGCGGCACGGACGCCGGGAGCGCAGAGGCGCTCGTGGCGGCCGTTGAGACGCGGATACGGGCCCGGGTGGCGCGTTACATCTACGGAACTGACGACGAGGACCTCGAGACCGTCACGGGCCGCATGCTTGCCGAACGGCACATGACGATCGCCGTCGCCGAGTCGTGCACCGGGGGGCTCATCGCGCACATGCTGACGAACGTCAGCGGAAGCTCCGCGTATTTCGAGCGCGGCGTCGTCACGTACAGCGACGCGTCCAAATCCGCGCTCCTGGGGGTCCCCTCAGAACTCATCGCGCTCCACGGCGCGGTGAGCAGGGAGGTTGCCGAATCCATGGCCCTGGGCGTGCGCCTTGCGGCGCGGACGGACATCGGCATCTCGACCACGGGGATCGCCGGGCCGACGGGGGGAACCCTTGAAAAACCGGTCGGCACCGTCTGGATCGGCCTTGCAGACGGCGCCGGAGCGCTCGCCCTGAAGTTCAACTTCGGCGAAGGGCGCGCGCGCGTCAAAGAGCGCGCCTCGCAGGCCGCGCTCGAGCTCGTGCGAAAGCGGCTCCTGAAGATGGAGTGACGCAGGGTGGCAACGCTCAGGATGTTCATCGCCG
>DATJPH010000123.1:0-2251 GCA_035506475.1 Bacteroidota bacterium
GGGACGTAGAGCCTCTTCTTCGTGCCGACCGACGTGAGGCCCAGGTCGACGTCCGGGGTGGATTTGACGGTTTCGATCGTGATGCAGTCGACCGGGCAGGCCATCGCGCACTGGTCGCACCCGATGCAGTCGTCCATGTTGACGTACAGCCGGTTGCGCGCCCGCTCGGGGAGCTTCAGTTTCACGTCGGGGTACTGGATCGTCACCGCGGGCGTGAACAGGTGCATCCAGGTGACCTTCATGCCGACAAGGACCGTGAAGATGCCGTCCCAGACATCCCTGAAATATGTGAGCATCGGTAATTCCTTTCTCAGCGAACCGCCATGACCCAGAATCCCACCCCGACGACGACCACGAAGGCGAAGGGGATCAGGACCTTCCACCCCACGTACATCAGCTGGTCAACCCGCAGGCGCGGGAGCGTCCAGCGGAGCCACATCTGCACGAAAATAAACGTCATCCCCTTTGTCAGGAACCAGAAGAGTCCCCAGAACGGCCCGGCCAGAACGTCCCCGAAGGGACTGTTCCATCCTCCCAGGAAGAGCGTTGTCGCGATCGCGGAGACGGCGAACATGTTGGCGTACTCCGAGAGGAACAGGAGCGCGAAACGCATCCCCCCGTACTCGGTGTGATACCCGGCGACGAGCTCGGATTCGGCTTCGGGGATATCGAAGGGGGTACGGTTGACTTCCGCAAGCGACGCGACGAAATAGATCAGGGCGGAGACGAAGAGGAACGGGAATTTCTGGAAGAGGAACCAGTTCCAGAACCAGCCCGACTGCATCCGGTTGATCTCCTGGAGGTCGAAGCTCCCCGCGACCATGACGACCGCGAGAATCGAGAGCGCGACAGGGATCTCATAGCTGACGATCTGGGCCGCGGAACGGAGCGCGCCGAACATCGACCACTTGTTGTTGGAGGCCCAGCCGGCCATCAGGAGCCCGACCACAACGATGGACGATATCGAGATGATATAGAAGAGGCCGATGTTGATCCCGCTCCCGACGTAGGCGGCGCTGAACGGGATCGCCGCGTAGGCGGCGTACGAGCCGGCGAACACGAGGTACGGCGCAAGGATGAAGAGCCGCTTGTCCGCGGCGGCCGGGATGATATCCTCCTTCTGGAGGAGCTTCAGGATGTCCGCGATCGTCTGCGCCCAGCCGTGGTACCCGCCGGTCCGCATCGGGCCGAGCCGGTCCTGCATGTGCGCCGAGATCTTCCTCTCCCACCAGACCGCGAACAGGGCGAAGGGGACCACCCAGACGAGCGGCACGAGCGCCATCAGCGTGTAGACGAGCGCTTCGTTGTGAAGCAGATCGAGGAGAAATTCTTTCATCGGTCCACCTCCCCGAGAACGATATCAATGCTCCCCAGGACCGCGACGATGTCCGCGATCATCGCGCCGCGGCACATCGCCGGCAGCGCCGAGAGGTTGACGAAGCAGGGTGACTTCACCTTCACCCGGTAGGGGGTCGCGGTGCCGTCGGCAACGACGTAGTACCCGAGTTCCCCCTTGGGTGTCTCGGTGCGGACGTAGACGTCGCCCGCGTCCGGGCGGATGCGCTTGGGGATCGCGGAGGCCACGTCGCCTGCGGGGAGCTTCTCGATCGCCTGCTCGATGATGTTGACGCTCTGCTCCATTTCGTGGACGCGGACCATGTACCGGTCCCAGCAGTCGCCCACGGTCCCCTTGAGCCCCTTTCCCACGGGGATCTCGAAATCGAACCTGTCGTAGACCGAATAGGGGTCGTTCTTCCGGAGATCCCACGCGACGCCGGAGCCGCGGAGGACGGGCCCGCTCACGGCGTAATTGAGCGCGACCTCGGCGGGGAGGACCCCCACGTTGGCGGTCCGCTTGATAAATATCTTGTTGTAGGAGAGGAGGTCGTTCAGCTCCTTGATTTTGGGGCGGAAGTACCTGCAGAAGTCCTTCACCTTCGGGGCGAACGAGGCCTGGACGTCGTGGGAGAGCCCGCCGATCCACATGTAGTTGTACAGGAGCCGGGCGCCGCAGGTCTCCTCGAAGATATCGAGGACCCTCTCCCTGTCGCGCATGCAGTAGAGGAAGGGGGTGAACGCGCCGATATCCATCCCGTACGTCCCGATCGCGATCAGATGGCTCACGATGCGCGAGAATTCCGCCATGATCACCCGGATGTACTCGACCCGCTCCGGGACCTTGATCCTGAGAAGCTTCTCGCAGGCGACGACGTACCCGAATTCGTTGCTCATCGCCGCGACATAATCCATC
>DATJPH010000124.1:0-3224 GCA_035506475.1 Bacteroidota bacterium
CTGCATGCTGGCCTCGGACACCGCAATCGGGGGGATCGAATCGGACGCCGATGCCGCCTACGACGGCACGCTCACGCTCCTGCCGGGACTCGGTCTCGCCCGCGGGATCTCCATCATGCCGCGCGTCTACGAAAACGGAGACTCGATCGACAATCGCTTCAGCGGCCTTTTCTGGGGGATGGGGAAATCACGTACCGCGTATGGTCTTCTCCTGGACGGGGGATCGTCCGCACAGATAAGTTCCGCGGGCCTTCTGGGCATCGCGGGGGGGACGCCGGCCATCGTCGTCGACGCCCGCGGCGTCGCCTCGATCGACTTTCCCTCATACCGCGCCTCCGTGGGGTCCAACCCGCGCGTGGGCGCCGCGCTCGTGGGCGCTGCGCTTCATGTCGTCCGCGATGCTCAGACATTCCGCTTTGCTTCCGGGGAGATTCTCGGCGTACGAACCCTCCGGCCGCCCCCGCCGGAGGATTTCTTCCTCTCGCAGGGCTATCCCAACCCCTTCAATCCGGCGGCGCGCATCCAATTCCGCGTCGCGCGGCGTCAACCGATCCGCCTGAGCGTCTGCGATATCACGGGAAGGGAGATCGCGACGCTTCTGGAGAGACCGGTGGATCCCGGGTCGTACAATGTGACTTTCGACGGCAGCGGGCTCGCCAGCGGCGTGTATTTCTGCAGGCTTGTCTCACCCTCCAACGCACAAACCCGAAAACTCATCCTCGTCCGATGAAACCTCCCATGCGGTCCCTCATCCGGTCCACCGGCGTCGGTGCACTCCTGTTGCTTCTCGCACTCCCGGTCCCGGCCCAGCGGCGTTTTCAAACCCCCGTCGAGAGCTCCGGGTTCACGCGCCTGACCTCCTGTGACATGCTGCAGGCATTTCTCGATTCCCTGGACGGAAGGGGGCGTTGCACGGTCAGGCCCATTGCGCGGACCTCAAGAGGGCGTACCGTCTCTGCTGTGCTCGTGAGTTCTTCTCCCCGGTTCGGCGATGATCGGTTGAAGCTCCGCGTGATGCTCTTCGCACAGCAGCACGGGGACGAGCCCTCGGGGAAGGAGGCGCTGACGCTCCTCCTTGCGCGGTTCGCCGGGTTCGAGCTTGATCGCCTTCTTTCGCGTATCGACCTGATTGTCGTCCCGCAGATGAACCCCGACGGAGCGGAGCTCGGCCAGCGGCGTACCGCCGATGACGTGGACCTCAACCGGACCCATCTGCTCCTTTCCTCGGCTGAAACCCGCGGGCTGCACGACCTCTTTGACGCGTGGTGGCCGGAGGTGACAATGGACATCCATGAGTACGGGACGTACAGCCGGGCATGGAGCGACTCAGGTTTTGTGAAGTCCGGAGACGTCCAGCTCGGCATGCTCACTAACCTCAACTCGTCCGGGGCGCTCCGCTTGTATGAACGGGACTCGGTCTTTCCCTTCATCGCCGCCGCGATGCGCAGGAGCGGCTACTCGTACCATGAATATATCGTCGGCTCCCCCTCGGAATACGTCCGCTACAGCACGACGGAGCCCAACGACGGGAGGCAGAGCTTCGGGCTGCTGAACACGCTCTCGTTTATTCAGGAAGGACGCGGCGGACGGGAACCCGGGGAGGGCCTGGAACGTCGTGCCCGGTCGCAGGCTGTCGCCGTCGAAGGGCTCCTGACGTTCTGTGCAGACCATGCCGCGGAAATCCGCTCGCTCGTCGCCCGCGAACGCCTGCACCTGACAGCCTGCAGGGGCCTGCCGGTGGTGCTCTGCATGGACCATTTTCCAGGCGGGAGGCGGATGGTCATCCCTGTCAGGCGCGTACCCTCGGGAACCGATACGCTCTGGCAGGTCCATCCGCTCCGCGACCTTGTCAAGCCGCTCTCCACGCGCCCGCTTCCGGCCGCCTACATCATTCCCGGCAATCTTGCCGGTATCAGGGAGGTGCTCGATCGCAACCACGTGCAGATGGAGATCGTCAGCGCTCCACGGCGGGTGGAGGCCGTTGCCTGCAGGATCGAACGCGTGCTTCCCGATACGCTGGAGGACGAGTGGCATCCCAGGCCGTCCCTCCGGCTCCAGAAGGTCGTGAGGATTCTCCGCCCGGGAGACATGATTGTGCGAACGGACCAGACCCGTGCGCTCTTTCTGGCGGTTCTCCTCGAGCCTGAATCGATGTGGGGTCTGGTGAAGTACAGCGGCTTCAGTTCCCTGCTTGAGGGAAAAGAGTATCCGATACTCAGGCTCCCGTGAACAGGGGAGCACAGCACAGGAGGAACATCCGATGCGCATACGAAGGATAGAACTACGCCACACAAAGATGGAGCTCGTGTCGCCGTTTGAAACCTCTCTTGGCGTGGAGCGCTTCGAAGAGCATATCATCGTGCGGGTCGACGGGGACGGGTTCACCGGCTGGGGGGAGTGCGTTGTGGAGCCGACCCCTTCATATTCATATGAGACTCTCCAGACCGCATGGCACATCCTGAAGGACTTCCTCATCCCGGGAATCCTGGGGAAGGAGTTCGACAGCGTGGGAAGCGCTCTGGCAGCGAATGGGTGGGTCAGGGGCCACCGGATGGCGCGGGCGGGGCTGGAGGCTGCGCTCTCTGATGCGTTCGCCCGGTGTGCGGGGATCTCCCTCTCGGCCTTTCTCGGCGGAACCCGCAAGAGAATCCCGGTCGGCGTGAGCGTGGGACTCCAGCCGTCGACCGCGGAGCTCCTCCGCGTTATCGCCGGTTACCTGGATGACGGGTACAAGCGGATCAAGATCAAGATTGCCCCCGGCAGGGATATCGCTCTCGTGCAGGCGGTCAGGAGAGAGTTCCCGCAAATCCAGCTGCAGGTTGACGCGAACTCCGCCTACACGCTGGACGACATCGCCATGCTCCGCTCGCTTGATGACTACGACCTCCAGCTCGTCGAACGGCCGCTCGGCTATGACGACATTTTCGACCATTCCCTCCTGCAGAGGCAGATGAAGACGCCGATCTGTCTCGACGAGAGCATCTACAACACCTCCGATGCCCGTGCGGCGCTTGCCCTTGGAAGCTGCCGCATCATCAATATCAAGCCGGGGCGCGTCGGCGGATACACCGAGTCAAGGAAGATACACGACTGTTGTGCATCGCAAAACGTACCCGTCTGGCACGGAGGGATGGACGAATCCGGGATCGGGAGGGCGGGCAACGTTGCCCTGGCCTCCCTCCCGAACTTCGTGCTCCCCGGGGATATCTCGGCCACGAAGCGGT
>DATJPH010000125.1:0-6454 GCA_035506475.1 Bacteroidota bacterium
AAGGCGGATTTCCTCTGGCCGTCCAGCGAAGTGGCGCTCGCCGCCTACAAGATGCAGCACGGGAACCTTGTGAAGAGCGAGACCATCTTCAACTCGCCTATCGTGCTCTATTCCTGGGATATCGTGACCGATGCGCTCATCCGGGAGAACATTGTCACGGTCAGGGACAGCGTCTATTATGTCACCGACCTGCCCCGGCTCATCGGGTTCGCCGTGAACGGAAAGAAATGGAAGGACATCGGGTTGGCGGAACTCTACGGGAAGGTGTCGATCATATCGACGGATCCGAACAAGTCCAACTCGGGCGCGATGTTCGCCGGGCTGCTCGCCGACATTCTCTGCGGCGATACCGCCGACTCGGCCGGCGTCGCCGCCGTCCTCCCCAAGATCAAATCGTACTTCCTCTCGCTGGGGTACATGGAGCACTCCTCCGGCGACCTCTTCCAGCAGTACCTCAGCACCGGCGTCGGCGCCAAGCCGATCATCGTCGGCTATGAAAGCCAGATCATAGAATTCTCGATGCAGAATGCCTCCCAGTGGCCTTCGGTGAAGAACAAGGTGCGCATCCTGTATCCCGAGCCCACCGTCTGGAGCTCGCACCCGCTCATACTCCAGTCTCCGAAAGCGGAGGCGCTCAGGCAGGCGCTCCTTGACCCCGGGGTGCAGAAGATCGCCTGGGAACAGCACGGCTTCCGCACCGGGATGATGGGCGCACAGAACGATCCGAAACTCCTCGCCGTGGTCGGGATCCCCGCGGTGGTCAACAAAGTCATCCCGTTGCCGGGTCCGCTGGCCATGGAGAAGATCCTTGACATGATCGCGGGACAGTAGGGGACAGTCATCAACCTCACATCAATGGAAAAGGAAACAGGACATGAGCAATGAAATAGCGCTCAGGGAAACTCCCGACATCGCTAAGATCGACAGCCTTCCCGCAGAGGAGAAACAGCGGGTCCTCACGATCAAGCAGGGAATCAGCTACACCGATTCGCAGGCCGTGGTGCAGTACGGCGTCGGCGCGCAGGGGAGGATCGCGGATTTCGCCGACTCGATTCTCTCCGAGATCCGTAACAAGGACGCCGGGACGGCCGGCAATTCGCTGTCGGACCTTCTTGTGACGATCAAGCACATCAACGTTGACGGTCTGGGTGCGAGGAACCCGCTGGCCTCGATCCCGATCATCGGGGGCCTTGTCGATGCGGCGCGCCGGTTCGTCCAGCGCTATGAGAAGCTTTCCGTCCAGATCGAGCGCATCACGAACGACCTCGACAGGGCCCGCGTCCAGATGCTCAAGGATATCGCAATGCTTGACAAGCTCTTCGAGAAGAACTGGGTGTACCTGCATGATCTCGATCTCTTCATCCTTGCGGGGAAGATGGCTCTCGAGGAGGTTCAGAAAAGCGTTATCCCGGCCCTCCAGGAGAAGGCAAAGTCCACCGGCGATCCGCAGGATGCGCAGAAGCTCCAGGATGCACTGCAGTTTGCGGACCGGTTCGACAAGAAGATCCACGATCTGATACTTTCGCGCATGGTGTCGATTCAGACCGCCCCCCAGATCCGACTGATCCAGAACAATGACCAGCTTCTGGTGGAAAAGATCCAGACGTCGATTCTCAACACGATCCCGCTCTGGAAGAACCAGATCGTCATCGCCATCTCGCTCTTCCGGCAGAAGAAGGCGCTGATGCTGCAGAAGGAGGTTACCGATTCGACAAACGAACTGCTGGCGAAAAACAGCGAGATGCTCAAGGAGAGTTCTCTCGAGGTGGCCAGGCAGTCGGAGCGCGGGATCGTCGACCTTGAGACGCTCCAGAAGGTCAACGCCGATCTCATCGCGACACTGGAGGAAACGATCCACATCCAGGACGAGGGCCGCACGAAACGCCGCGCCGCCGAGGAAGAGCTGAAGAAAATGGAAGACGATCTCAAACAGAAGCTCGTTGCGGTCAGGAACTGAGAGCGCCGGTTCCGGGTCAGCCTGTCTCCGTCCGCCTGACCACGACGATGGTCATGTCGTCGTGCTGTGTGGCCTTCCCGGCGAATGCATGCACATCTGCGAGGATCCCTTCCAGGGTGTCCATCGCGCTCAAACCGGAGAGTCGCTTCACGCTCGCCATGAGGCGGTCGTCGCCGAACTGCTCTCCCGACGGGTTCGTCGATTCGACGAACCCGTCCGTGTAGAATATCAGTGAATCGCCGGTCCGGAAGGGGAGCGTCAGTTCTTCGATCAGGCCGCCGAACCTGTCCCCGGGTTCGAGACCGAGAGCAATCCCCTTCGGCTGGATCACCTCGGGATCCGGCACATCCCTTCGGGAGAGCACCGGGGGATTGTGACCGGCCCTGGCGATTGTCACAGTCCCCGCAGCAGGATCGATCAATCCGTAGATGATGCTGATAAACGTTCCCCGCTCCACGTTGTCATAGAAGAGCGAGTTGGCCTGCACGAGGACCGACGCCGGGGAATCGGATGCACGGGCGATCGCTTTCAGGAATCCCTTTGTCAACGTCATGTAGAACGCTCCCTCGATCCCCTTCCCGGACACGTCCCCCACGACGACGCCCAGCCTGCCTGCCCCGGGAAGAACGAAATCGTAATAGTCGCCCCCCACCTCCAGTGCCGGATCACAGCGCGACGCGATGTCGAGGCCCGGGACCCGGGGCGTCGCCTTGGGGAGGAGGTTCATCTGCACGTCGCGTGCGATCAGGAGCTCGTGCTGCAGGCGCTCCCGCTCGGAAATGTGCCGTGCAAATGCCGGAACGATCGCCTCGGTGTCCGTGATGCGGTCCTTCGTGGCGAGCCCGACCCACCCGAGAACAAGAGAGACGCAGCCCAGTGCCAGGACGATTTCACCCGAGAGGAATATGGCGGGATCGCCCGCGGAGAGCATCAGCGGGAGAGTGTCGAACGTTGCGGCTGCCAGGAATCCAAAATATGCCGTGAGAACGTCGAAGCGTGTCAGCGACCAGACGATGACGGCTATTGAGAGCGTGTCGATGATGTGGCCGGCCGGAAGGGGATGTGTCGTTGTCGTCCCCATCAGCGGGACCACAAACGCGACGATACCGACGAGGATCGGCGTGGATGAAATCCATCGCCGGAGAAACGCCAGGGGAAAAACGCACAGCGCCGAGATCATGAAAAGCTGCAGGGATGCCATATGGGCCAGCAGGAACACGCCGGGGGAGAGATACGGGAGGTACTTCAGGGTAATGTCATCTCCGCTGTTGAACCAGACCGGCATGGTGTGCGTGAGGACTGAGGCGCCGAGCAGCCAGACCGCGTTGGCCACGGCACCCGTGGCGATTCCAGCGAGCGCCGACCGGGCGACGCGGGAATCTAGGAAGTGTCCCTTCATGAGAAGATCGATCGTGGTGAACTTCTCTTTCCAGGCCTCCCGCCCGACGGATTCGGCGATCGACCACGACAGGGCGAGCGCTCCGCCGAAGAAGAACGGGCCAAGCAGGAGGGCGGCGAAGAACGACGCATTCAGACCGCTGGGGACGGTGAAGAGTATCTCTGTGGCCAGGAGCGCCGCCGAGGCGATGCCGAGAAACACGCCCGCCCGCCAGCCGATTTCATACGATCGAACCCTCTTTAACCCGACCACGATCATGGTGATGATCAGGACTGCGACCAGGATCACGACGAGTGCGTTGAGGAATGGCGACTCTCCGGTTCCCTGCGATTCTGCGGGCACCGCGCGGCTGACGAGGAGGCCCGCGATCCTGGTCCCGTCGACACGGACCTTCACGGTGAGCGGATCCCGCAGGAGTGTGTCCGTTCCGGTCCAGGTGAATTCATAGTCGGAGCGTTGCGGCAGCTGGATCGCCTTTTGGCCGGAGAACTGAAAATCGGGGTATCGCAGGAGTGCGGGCGCATATCTGCCGAGAAAGGCATCAGCCAGCCCCCGCGCTTCCGCTGCGGTGAGTGAGGGGAGGTTGAGGCTGTCGGGGAGGGGAATTTCGAGTCTTGTGAGGTGTCCGTCGAGGTCAAGCTCCATCTCGAGTTTTCCGGAGAACACGGCCGCAATCTCCCGCATCTGGTCGCGGGTCGAGCCGCCGCTGCGGAACGTGAGGTTTGTTTCGTCCGGCTTCTCCCATGTCAGTTGCCACGTAAATGCGGGGATAGTGCTGCGGAGCATTGCGTTCCCTTCGCGGACGCCGAAGCGCTCATGGACCTGGCGGACAATATTCTGCGAGCGGGCGATGTTTGCGGTCACCACGTATCCCGGTCGAGACGCGCCGAGGCTGTCGGCGATGGCCGACCCGATGGCGGTGATCCGCTCCCTCCCGGTCCGGATTCTTAAGCCGCCGAGAGGATGGACGTCGCGGAAGAGAACCATGCTGACGGCAAACCCGGCAGCGGTGAGAAGCAGTGTCAGGACTCCGGTGCGAATTCTGGTCCACATCGTGAAGTTTCGTCTGGGAATCGGTACAGAGAATTGGTGATCCGTGTCTCGGGGCAGACCGGACGCAACAACCTTTGAGTCTAACGAGACATGAGACCAAAATCAACCTGGTCAGTGTGACGCTCCATGTTTTTTCCCGGAACAGTATTCATCTGTCTCAAGCAGTCAATTGGCAGATATTTCCAGTTCCGGAGTCCGTTCCGGTGCGTCGCCTGTGACACCGCACAATGCGCGATGCAACGAATTGCTATTCGTCAATCTCTGACGTACTTTGAATTACTGTCTTTCTCGGTTCGTTGACCAATGCCCCTGATCCCCCTGGATTCGGGGCTCTTTGTTTTTCACTATGAGGTCTACCATGAGATCCTCGACAATTCTCCTTATCGCATCGCTGATCCTCGGCGCGGGCACGGCACTGGCCGGAAGCAGGAGCGGCGCGCTCGTTGACAGCGCATGGCAGGTCTGGCAGAGGCAGAATTATGCCGTCGCGGAGAAGCAGCTGCATGAGGCGATTGCAGCCGATCCTGCGGACCCGCGGGCGTACGTGACGCTGGCCCTTCTTGAGAACTCCCGGAGCAGGTACAGGGAGTGTTGGGACGCCCTCAGGATGCTCTCCGAACGTGATCCGAATATCTATCCCTACCTCTTTTCGTTCTGGCAGACGATCCGGTTCCGCCTCAAGGACGATTTTGCCGCGACCGGCCTCCTCCAGTACCTGGAGAACCTGACGAAATCGGCCGACGACCTCGGGATCCTCCCCCCGCAGACCGCGGAAGCGCTCGAAGAGTACTACAGGGAGAGGCACAATCTCTCCATGGCCGGCCGGTGGCACGCGAAGATCGATGCCGTGACCGACTGGATGCTTATCGGTCCGTTTGAAAACGTCTCCGCATCGGGGTATGACAAGGCATATCCGCCGGAGACCGGGTACAATCCCGCCGGGTCGTACGAGGGGAAAGGGGGCATCCCCGCGGCGTGGTTCCCGATTGCCTCGCCGGGCCCCGATACATGGATCGATTTCATGATGCACTTCGGGTTCAAGGAATCCATTTTCTACGCGAACACGTTCGTCTACTCCCCCGACCGGAGGAAGGTGCACCTCCGCGTCGGCACCTCGGGTTCGCTCCGGGCGTTCCTGAACGACGAGATGGTCCTCGAGTACGTTGACGAGAACAACAACGATCTTGACACGTACAATGTGGCCACGGAGCTCCAGAAGGGGTGGAACCGGGTCCTCATCAAGTGCGGGTGCTCGGAGATCGACAAGTGCAACTTCCTTGTGCGCATTACCGGCGAGCACGGCGAGCCGATTGAGGGTCTCCGGGTCTCAGAGGAGCCGCAGGTGTACGCACACAAACCCTCCGCCCCCGCGGTCCTTCTCGAAAACCCGTTCGAGTCGTTTTTCAGCGGGCAGATCGTCACGTATCCTGACCGCGCGGAGAATTACGCGCTCCTGGCCCAGGTGTATCTCCGCGACGACAAGGCTCCCCAGGCAGAAAAGGTCCTCCGCGCCGCCCTGAAGCGATGGCCGGAATGTGCGCAGTTCTACACGCTCCTGATGGAGGCGTACCAGCGGGGGAAGAAGAGCGATGAGACCGACGAGCTTGTGACAAGGCTCGCCTCCATCGACAGCCAGCTCGAGGAGGTCCTCGCCTACCGCGTCAATGAAGCCGTCCGGAACGAGGAATATCAGAAGGCCGAGGAATACATCGCGCAGCTCAAGAGCCAGGGAGCCGATCCGGTCGCTGTGTACAACATGGAAATCGGTCTCCTGGGCAAGCAGAAGGAGATCGACAGGCTTGTCTCGCTCAACGCCGAGGCGCATGCGAAGTACCCCCTGAACTGGGACTTTGCCAATCTCCAGGCGGTGATCGAATCAGAGGTTCACCACGACCCGGAAAAGGCGGCCGCGGTTGTGAAGGCGACGCTGGAGAGGAGCTACGGCCTGCCGCACCTGTCGGCGCTTGCGACCTACTATCTGAAGGCCGGGAAGTTCGACAGATGGGAAGAGACGATGAAGGAGGCGGTGGACCTCGCGCCGTCGA
>DATJPH010000126.1:0-2307 GCA_035506475.1 Bacteroidota bacterium
CGTTAACGACCGCGAGACCTACCCGTTTCTGGCACTCAGCGATGAGCTCCTGAAGACAGCCGCAGGATACCGGGACTCGGGGATCTCGATGTTCACGCCGATCCTCGGGCTCAACGCAGCGTGGAAATCCCCGGGGGTGTACGACTGGAGTGCGTTCGACCTCTTCTTCGCCCGTATGCTCCGTATCCATCCACAGGCATTCTTTCTCCCGCGCCTCCATCTCAATCCCCCCGCCTGGTGGAAGACAGCCCATCCCGGTGAGCTCGTTAAATGCGGGCTCACGCCCGATCCTGCGCTCTACCGCCTCCCCGAGAGGCTCGGCGAAACGGGGCTCAACTGGAACGGCCTTGCCGACCCGAACGATGCTTCCTGGGCGTCGAAGATCTGGAAGTCCGAGATCACCGACGTCCTCCGGTCGTTCCTCCGGCACATGGAATCGTCGCCTCTTGCCTCGCGGATGATCGGCTACCAGGTGGCCTACGGGCACACGGGGGAGTGGCATTATACGGGGATGCGGTTCCTCCCCGATTACAGCGATCCGATGCGCGCGGCAATCGGACCGATACCGGAGCCTGCGGCACGGATGACGACGAAAGCAGGGCTGCTCCGCGATCCCGCTCTCGAGCGGGATGTCATAGCGTTTTACGGCCGCCATCACGATCTCATTGCCGACACCCTCCTGTACTTCGCGAAGATCACGAAGGAAGAAACGGGGCGCCGGGTACTCTGCGGCGCGTTCTTCGGATACCTCCTTGAAAACGTGCACATACAGGAAGGGGGGCACCTCTCTCCCGAACGCGTCCTGGCGAGCCCGGACGTGGATTTTCTCGCGTCGCCCTACTCCTACCAGCACACCAACATGATGCCGGCCAAGGAGCGCTGGGAGAGCGACATGATCGATGACGCCGGAAACTGGCTCGGCCGCGCCCGGGGGGTGGGGGGTGACGGGGGCTACCGCGTCCTCGTTGAATCCATACACAGGCACGGAAAGCTCTTCTTCGTCGAAATCGACCCGACGACGTACATCGAGCCTGTCAAGGCGGGTGAAGGGGGATCGGGACACGATTCCGTGGAAGGCTCCGTGCGCATCATACGCCGCGACCTCGGACAGATGTTCGCCCGGGGGATCGGGGGCTGGTTCTTTGACTTCGGCCACTACTGTCCCCCCTACGGGGCCCATCACGGGTGGTATGACAGCCCGGAGCTGATCGAGGCCATCAGGCCGTTCGTGAGCCTGGGGGAGAAGCGCGCGCGCATGGATACCTCGAGTGCCGCACAGATCGCCGCGGTCTATGATCCGAAGGCGTTCTTCGCCACCGAACACTGGAAGGCTGAGGAGCCGTGGACCGGCTACGGCATCACCGTGTGCGATCACGTCAATCACTGGTTCATCAACAGTCAGCAGCGGACGTTCTCGCGGATGGGCGCGCCGTTCGATTCCATCTACCGGTTCGATCTCACGCCTGCCGACGCACGCCGCTACAGGCTCCTCTTCATGGTCAATCTCTTTACGATGGACCGCGCGGAAGCCGGCAGGATCAGGAGCATTCTCGAGGGGAGCGGCGCGACGGTTGTCTGGTATTACGCGCCGGGATTTATCGGGCCGGATGCATTTGATCCCGAGCAGATGGCGGCGCTGACGGGATTAACGTTCGAATTGCTCGGTGAGCCGGGTCCCATGCAGATACGCGTCGAGAAGACCGGCGAGAGGGCTGCCACTGTGTTCGGCACGGCAAAACCCCAGAAGCCCCGGTTCGCGGTCTCGGACGCGGACGCGCAGGTCCTCGGACGATGGATCGACAACGGGCGGCCGGCGTTCGCCCGGAAGCGCCGGAACGGATGGACGTCGGTCTATGCCGGCGCGGCGCCGCTCACGGCGGACGTCCTTCGATGGCTCGCCCGGGATGCCGGCGTCCCCCTCTGGAGCGACCGGCCGGACATCGTGTATGCGACAAGGGACGCTGCCACCGTGATCGCCACGGCCGCAGGCGAGCGCACGCTCACGTTCCCGCATGCCATGCGGGCTGCCGAGGGGGGGACCCCGGCCCCGGTGCATCGCGTGACGATGGAATTCGGCGACGTGAGGATATTCACCTCGGGTGATGTTTGAACGCGTGAAGGACGGAGGAGTCCATGTGCCGTAATATCAAACCCCTGTTCAACTTCGAGCCGCCTGCCACGGATGAGGAGATTCGTCTCTCCTCCCTGCAGTTTGTCAGAAAGATCAGCGGCTACACGAAGCCCTCGAGGGCAAACGAAGCCGCTTTCGAGGCGGCCGTGAACGATGTCTCGGCGGTCGCACGGCGC
>DATJPH010000127.1:0-5476 GCA_035506475.1 Bacteroidota bacterium
AAGAGTTTCCCATATCACGCTTGAAGACATCGCCAGGCAGCTCGATGTGAGCAGGGTGACGGTATCCAAGGCCCTTCGCGGCCACCCGGATATATCGTTGGAGATGACGAAACGGGTCAGGAAAGCCGCCGATGAACTGGGCTACAGCCCGAACATCATCGCCAGGAGCCTCTCGGCCCGCCGCTCGAACATGATCGGGCTCGTCGTCCCCAAGATCGCTCATTACTTTTTCGGGGCGGTGATCGAATCCGTCTACAATACCGCGTTCGAGCACAACGTCGAGACCATACTGACGGTCTCCCAGGAAAACGCCGAACGGGAGAAGAAGCACCTGCAGACGCTCGTCTCCATGAGGGTCGACGGCATCATCATCTCGATTTCGCAGGAAACGAAGGACCTCGAGATATTCCGGTGGATCAAGCAGATGGGGATCCCTCTCCTGTTCCTGGACCGGAGCCCGGATCCTCCCCTTGCCGGATTCAGCAGCGTGCACGTCGACGACAGGGGGGGGACGCTCCGCGCCATCGACCACGCGGTGGCCATCGGGTACAGGAAGCTCGCGTTTGTCGGGGGGACCCCGCACATCAACATCGGGAAGGAACGCTACGCGGGGTTTGAACGGGGGCTCGAAAACCACGGGATCGCGGTGAGGAAGAACTGGGTCATCCAGGGGGGGTTCGGGCGGGACGACGGGTACAACGCCTTCATGCAGCTGCACCGGTCGGGAGACCTCCCCGAGTTCATATTCGCCGTCACCTACCCTGTGGCGCTCGGCGTCTATGAGGCGGCGAAAGTCCTGGGCGTGCGGATCCCGGACGACATCGACATCATGTGTTTCGGCGACAGCGACGTTTCCCGTTTCATCACGCCGTCGCTCAGCTGCGTCAACCAGCCGACGCAGGAGCTGGGGGCGAAAGCCGTGGAGCTGATGCTCGATATCATCGCCAATCCCGAGCCGGCCGCCGATCAGCACGTGATCGTTCCGACCGATCTGATACTCCGGGAAACGTGCGTCGGAGAACGCCCGCTGCGCCGGCAGGGGGCGTGATGGGCTCCACGGCAAAAGAGAGCCCGGGCCCCCGGACGGCGCGGCGGATCCTCTTCGCGCTCACGCTCCTTTCCGCTGCGTCACCCGCCTGCGCGCAGTCGCCCCCCGCACAGGGAAAGACCGTCCTTCTTGACTGTTACTACAACAACGAGTGGAAGAAAGACTCCGCCGGCGTGCCGGTCCGGTACCACTACGTCTGGAGCGACACTGCCAACTCCGGGTTTTCGATCCTGGGAGAGATCATCAGGCGGTCCGGGGCCCTCACGGACACACTCTGCCGGGCCCCCGCGGGCGACGCTCTTCGCACTGCTTCGATCTACATCATCGTGGATCCCGACACTCCGCTTGAGAACCCCGCGCCGCACTACATCGGGCGGCGCGAGATCGGCGTGATCGCGCGCTGGGTCAGGAGGGGAGGGGTGCTCGTCCTGATGGGGAACGACAAAGGAAACGCCGAGTTCGCACACCTGAACCGCCTGGCCTCCGTGTTCGGCGTGACGTTCAACGAGGTGTCAAGAAACCGGGTCGTCGGCCGCGACTTTTCCGCGGGGACGTTCGATCGGTTCCCTGACCACCCGATATTCGCCGGCGTGCGGCGGATATTCATCAAGGAGATGAGCACGCTCTCCGTCCGCGGGCCGGCCTCGCCCCTCTTCAGCGAGGGGGGGGACGTCCTCATGGCATATGCGCCCTACGGGAAGGGGGGAGTGTTCGCGGTCGGGGATCCCTGGTTCTATAATGAATATATGGACGGCCGGAGGCTCCCCGCCGGGTACGACAATCCGAAGGCCGCTCAAAACCTGTTCGGCTGGCTTCTGAATCTGGCCGGGGGAGGGATGTGAACGCGCTCTATCCGGTCTTCCTCTGTCTGCTCATGGCGCCCTCCCCCGACCTTGAAGGGCTCCCGTTCAGGCTCGAGATCCGTGAGCCGGTATTCCGCTCACTGACCGTGTCGATCGCGTCGTACGGCGCCTCGGGGGACGGCCTGACGATGAACACCGCCGCATTCGCAAAGGCGATCGCCTTCTGTGCAGGTCAAGGCGGCGGGACCGTCGACGTTCCTCCCGGCATCTGGCTCACGGGCCCGATCCGCCTGATGAGCAATATCAGGCTCTCGGTTGCGAAGGGGGCCGTCATACTCTTCTCCCACCGGTTCGAAGACTACCCGCTCATCCCGGGCCCCGATGCGACGTCACGGGGGTTCCGCTGCGTCCCGTGCCTCTACGGCTACAGGCTTGACAACGTCGCCATCACCGGGGGGGGCTCGATCGACGGACAGGGAGAATTCTGGCGCCCGGTGAAGAAAGAGAAGTTGACTCCCGCCCGGTGGCAGGCGCTCGTCGCATCCGGGGGCGCCCTGAGCGCCGACAGTACGACGTGGTTTCCTTCGCGCGGGGCGATGGAGGGGGAGGCATACCTGAAAACGCTTACCCGCTCCTCAGGTGCCGGCCAGTACAGCCGCGCACGCGAGTTTCTCCGCCCGGTCATGATACAGCTCGTCGACTGCCGGAGCGTTCTCATCGACGGGCCCGCGCTGACAAATTCACCCTCGTTTCACCTTCAGCCCCTCGAGTGCGAAGACGTCGTGATCCGGAACCTGACCGTCACCGCCGAATGGAACGCGCAGAACGCGGACGGGATCGACATCAGTTCCTGCCGGAGGGTCCTCGTGCACGATTGCACGGTGAATGTCGGCGACGACGCCATCTGCATCAAGCCGGGGAAGATATCCCCCCGCCAGGCGCCCGGGCCTGCGTGCCAGTCGATCGCCGTCATGGATTGCACAGTGTACCACGGCCACGGTGGGTTCGTGATCGGGAGCCAGACGTACGGGGGGGCGCGGGATATCGCCGTGCGCAACTGCGTCTTCCACGGGACGGACGTCGGGCTCCGGTTCAAATCCGCGAGGGGGAAAGGGGGGCTGATCGAAAACGTCGACATCGACGGCGTCAGGATGACGTCGATCGCGGGCGAGGCCGTCCTCTTCGACATGCTCTATGCGAGCGGTTCGGGGACCGCGTCGACCGGGGACCCGGATGCGGGTTCGGGTGGTGAGCACATGCCGGAATTCCGAGGCGTGCAGATCAGGAACGTCGTCTGCGCGGGGGCCGGGTGCGCCGTCAGGATCCTGGGCCTGCCGGGTGCGCCTCTTCGCGGTGTGACGTTCGACGCTCTGACGATCGCCGCCGCATCAGGAGTCTTCTGCTCCGACGCGGAAGGGGTGACGTTCCGCAACGTGCGGGTCGATCCCTCGGGCGGTCCGCGTATGACGTTCCGTCGCAGCCGCGGCGTGACCGTCAACGGCGCGGCGGTTTCCGACAGCGCCGAGGTCTGGAAATGAGGCGCCTCCGTGCAGCAGCGCTCTTTGTGATTGCCGCGCTCCTCGCGCCGGGGGGCGCGCACGCAGGACCGGGCGGGGGTGAGGTCGTCGTCGCGAAGGACGGGAGCGGCGGGTACCTGACAATTCAATCTGCCCTCGACGCGGTCCCCGCCGGGAATCCCCTCATGGTGACGATACTTGTCAGGAAGGGGACTTATGCCGAGAAGATATTTATCACGAAGAGCCACGTGACGATTCTCGGGGAGGACCGGGACAGCACGCGGATCGTCTACGCGGAGCTCCGCGAAAACTGGAACAGGGATCATGCGGGGAGCGACCGGGGGTCCGGCGTCGTGAACATCGATACCGGGGTCACCGACGTGACGCTTGCCAATCTCACTGTGTACAACAACTACGGGTCGATCAACGGGACGACCAAACACCAGTTCGCGATCCGGGGAGCGGGTTCCCGCATCATGCTCGTCGGATGCAACGTGAAAGCAGACGGGGGGGACACGGTGAGTCTCTGGGACAGGGACGACGGGATGTACTACCACGCGGAGTGCCTCTTCGAGGGGTGGGTGGACTACGTCTGCCCCCGCGGGTGGTGCTACGTCAGGGACTGCCGGTTCTTCGGACACAATACGCCGAGCGCCAGTATCTGGCACGACGGGAGCGGGAACAGGGAGCAGAAATTCGTCATCCGGAATTCCTTCTTTGACGGGGTCCCCGGCTTCCCCCTGGGGCGCAATCATCTCGACGGGGCGTTCTACCTCCTCGATTGCCGGTTCTCGAAGAACATGGCGGACCGGCCGTTCTACCGTCCCCCCTCGAGCCCCCGCCCCTGGCAATGGGGAGACCGCCACTATTTCTGGGGGTGCCACAGGGACAGCGCCGACTATCCCTGGATGGCGGACAACCTCGCATCGGCTGACTCCGCGCCGGCGGAGGAGGAGATCGACGCCCGGTGGACGTTCGGCGGGAGGTGGGACCCGGAACGATCGATCCCCCCCCTGCTCCCCTACCCGTTTCTCCCCTCTCCGCGCGACGGGGCCCGTGCGATCGACACTGCCGGCGTCCGGCTCTCCTGGGTCCCGGCGCGGGGGACGCAGGCGCAGAGGATCCGGTTCGGCAGGACAGATCCGCCGGACGTGCGGCGGGAACTTGAATCTCCCCTCTTCGCGACGGGGAGGCTCGAGCCTCACACGACGTATTACTGGTGCGTGGAGACTCCCGGCGGGGCCTGCGGGCGCGTCTGGAGATTCACGACGCAATGAATGATCGCGTTCCACTACGGCATGAGCGTATGAAACCTGACAAATATTCTCTCGGGATCGGAGACAGGTTCGGCCTCCAGGGGGCGGCCCAGCTCCGGGCACTGGCGATGGCCGAGGAGAGGGGACTGCGGATCTCCCCCGTCTGGAACAAATCGAACCGCGAGCACGGGATCATCGGCACCACACCCGCCGATACAAGGCGGGAGGCCGACGGCGCCGTGAAGGAGCTCGGGTGGAAGGGCCCGTACTTTGTCGACGCTGATCATATCGGCGCTTCGACCGTGGAGGCGTACACCGGCCCCTGCGATTTCTTCACGATCGACGTGGCGGACTTCATCGGCACCCCCGCGCCGCCGGAAGCCGTCGGCGAATTCCTCCGGGCCATGGCGCCCTGCAGGGGGGAGATCAGCATCCCCGGCCTGGACCGCCCGATAGATGGCGGCGAGGGCGTTCTCCGCAATGTCGCAGACCGGTATCTCAACGCGGTGAAGGAGGCGGGCCGGGTCTACCGGAGGATCCTCGCCTCAAGGGGGGGGAACGGTTTCGTCGCGGAGGTCTCTCTCGATGAGTCGGACGCGCCGCAGTCGCCGGGGGAGCTCTTCTTCATACTCGGGGCGATCGCCGGCGAAGGGATTCCCCTGCAGACCATAGCGCCGAAGTTTACCGGGTCGTTCCTCAAGGGGGTCGATTACGTCGGCGATGCCGGCGTCTTCGGCAGGGAATTCGAGCAGGACATCGCGGTCGTTGCATTTGCGTCAAGAACGTTCCATCTTCCTGAAGACCTGAAGCTCTCCGTCCACACGGGAAGCGACAAGTTCTCGCTCTATCCCC
>DATJPH010000128.1:0-3093 GCA_035506475.1 Bacteroidota bacterium
GGGATCGGACGCTCCCCGCCTGCGGAGACCTCCAGGTGAGGACCGACCCCCGGGCGTTCATCTCGTTCGGGCTGATGAACTGGAAGCGGACGAAGGAGCACGTCTTCTACGTCCACGCCGATTCGATGGTCTCGCGCGCGGGGGGAGGGACGCTCGGTTACGCGTTTTATCTGTACGCAAACGCGGAGGCTCCCCCGCGGGAAGCGTACCGGGACATCGTCAGGTTTCAGTGGGCGCGGGAAGGGCACCACAACTTCCAGGGGGCGCGTTCTCCGCAGTCGGAGCCTTTCAGTTCCTACATCAGGAAGGCATGGCAGGAGTTTGTTCCCCGTGTTGCGCTCGACACGGTCTACAGGGGTGTCCCCGTGACGCTGCTCCGACAGGCGCGCCTTGCCTGGAGCAACCACCTCCCCCCGTCCGCCGACAACGATTGCTGGTTCAATGTCTGGTTCAATGCGCTCCGCACGGCATACGGTATGGAGCTGGAGGGGAGGGCCTCGGGGGATGCGACGCTGGTCCGGCGCGCCGAAGGCGTGCTCAGCCTCGCGCTGCTCGCCCCGCGCGAAGGGGGGCTCGCCCCGACGATATTTTACGTCGACAGCACGGGGGGGCACTGGGTTGCGGACCATGCCTGGGGAGGGATCGACGGCGGGAAAAACCTCCCGATGTTCCACAATGCCTGGACCTCGACATGGATGCTCTCGTGGGCGGAACTCCTTCCGCGCCGTAGGCCGGAGATACTCGGGTATGTGTCGGGCATCGCCAGGTTTCTCCTGGCCCACCAGGAGCCCTCGGGGGTGATCCCGTCGTGGTACGATCCGGCCACGGGGGAGCCCTCCCCCGTGCTCAGGGATGAGAATGCGGAAACCGCGGGGGCGGCCCTGTTCCTTTCCCGGTACGCCAGGGCGACGGGGGACACCGCCTCGCGCCGGGGAGCGGAGCGTGCGATGCGCTACATACTGGGGACGATCGTACCTGAGCGAAAGTGGTTCGACTTTGAGACGTTCTTTTCCTGCTCTGCAAAGCCGGTGACGTTCTTCGATTCCGTGACCGGGCAGTACCCCCAGAACACGCTCTCGATGGATATGGCGGCGGAGGCGTGCGCGAGCCTCTACGCGCTCACCGGGAAGAGACAGTACGTCGAGCGGGGGAGCGCCATACTGGACTACCTCTGCCTCTACCAGCAGATCTGGAGTCCGCGGTGGCTCTCGCGCGAGCTCTTCGGCGGATTCGGCGTGCAGAACACGGACGCCGAGTGGAGCGACGCGCGCCAGGGGTACTTTGCCGTGACGCTGATGGACTATTACGCCCTGACCGGCAGGAGGGAGTATTTCGAGCGGGGAGTTGCGGCGCTCCGCGCGATGTTCTCCCTGTTTGAATCGCCCGGCTCACCGCGCACGGCGGAAAATTACGGCCACAGCGGAGGCGATGATCCGGCGGGGGTGACGGGGCTTCACTGGGGGACCGGCAGCTCTGTCGTCTCCATCGAGATGATCACGAAGGAGTACGGCGGGGCCTATGTCAACCTCAGGGAGAGGTGGGGAGCGGGTCTCGACGGGTGCAGGATTCCCTCCGTCGCCGTCGGGCACGGCGCCGTCCGCGTCGCGCTTCTCGACAATCTCGGCGTTCACCGGGATCTCCTCCTGAAGTTCGGTTTCACGGAGAACCGGTCGTATGAAGTTGTCGTAAACGGGAACGCGCTCGGCACGTACACGCACGCTGAACTCGAACGGGGGATACATGTCGGTCTCTGAGGCAAATCATATACTGCGAAAAAGGATGAACAGGCCGGCGGCGCTGCTTATCGTCATGCTCGTCTGCCTCGGTGCTGCAGGTGCGGCCGGTTCTCCTCCGGGCCGCGCGGAGTATCTGCGGGAGTACGGGGAGCGCGCGCGGGCGATCGCCTCCTACTACGACACGTCGATGGCCGGCGGATACTACTGCATTGCGGCGCGGTACGCCTCGGGGAAGGACATACGGACTGCCGACAGCATGTTTGTCGCCGCCCTGAAGGCGCCCCGGGGGGACATGTTCTGGATGTTCCCCTGCATCGGGGCGTACCTCCACGGGAAGGACCGGATGTCGCCGGAGACGAAGGCGGTGGTCCGGAACGCCTGGAAGACGTACGCTCCATACAGGGGAGACACGGAAAACCACTGGGCCATGTACTATGCATCGCTTTTCCTGGCGAGCGAGCAGTGGCCCGGATTGCCTGGGTCCGAGTGGTACAACGGGAAGAGCTCGGACGAGAACAGGGCCGATGCCAGGGGGTACCTGGTCCACTGGATGGATATCGCCACGACGATCGGGCAGGGAGAGTTCGACACCCCCCACTATTTCACGGAGTACGCGGTGTCGATGTCGCTGCTTGCCGATTTTGCGAATGACCCGGAGATGAAGAAGCGTGGGACGATGATGCTCGATTATCTCCTGGCGGATTTCGCCGATGAATCGCTCGACGGGCAGTACCTGGGGGGATACAGCCGCATATACCAGCCGGAGGTCTACGAGCCGACGACCGCACCCTCTGCCGCGTTTGCGTGGCTCTATTTCGGGACTGGCGAGCCCTCCGTGACCGACTGGGTGCTTCTGCCTGCACTGGGGACCTACAGGATGCCGCAGATTATCTGCAGCATCGCCACCGACCGGTCCCACCCCTATGTCGAGCGTGAACGGAAGCGGGTCAGGAACGTCATACGGTTCGGGAACGAGAAGAACCCCCCCGTCTACAAGTATACGTACGTCACGAAGGATTACGGGATCGGATCGCTCCAGGGGGGGCTCCTCCAGCCGATACAGCAGCACACGTGGGGCGTCCAGTACACGTTCGGCCGCCCGCGCACGACGATATTCGGGCTCCATCCCTACTGGTCGAGCTACGAGCTCGGCATGTTCTTTCCCGAGGAGATCAAGCCGCTGATCGCCGACGTCGTCGGCTCCAAGGGGACGTACAACAATCCTGACAAGTGGACGGGCGGCTCCCCCTACGAGCGGACGTTCCAGGAGAAGAACACGCTGATCGTCCTGTACGACATCGCGCCCGGGACGATGACCGAGCACATCGACGGGTTCTTCCCCGGCAATCTCCAGGAG
>DATJPH010000129.1:0-3572 GCA_035506475.1 Bacteroidota bacterium
GCTCTGGTCGTACGGCGGGTGGCAGCATGCCTCGTATGCCGCCGGAGAGGCGAAGAACCCGCGGCGCACGATCCCGTTCGCCATGGTAACGGGGGCGCTCGTGGTTATTGCCGTGTACCTCCTCACCAACGTGTCATACATGCTCCTCCTCCCTGTCGACGCCATCGGTGCCTCCCCCCGGCTCGCCTCCGAGGCGATGGAAACGGTCATGGGGCCGGCCGGCGGAGGTCTGATCGCCGCGGCTATTTTTGTTTCCACGTTCGGGACCGCCGGGATATACACGCTGACCGCGCCCCGCATTTATTTCGCGATGGCGCGCGACGGCCTCTTCTTTCAGAAGGTAGCCGAAATACATCCGCGGTTTCAGACCCCCGCATTTGCCATCGCCGTCCAGACGGCATGGGCCGTAACGCTCATACTCTTCTGGGGGACATTCGAAAGCCTTATCTCCTATGTCGTCTTCACCGACTGGATCTTCTTTGCCCTGGCAGCGACCGGAGTGTTCATACTGAGGAAAAAGCTCCCCTCCGCGGAGCGCCCCTACAGGACGCTCGGCTATCCCGTCACCCCCCTCATATTCATCGTCATTTCCGTCTGGTTCGTCGCCAACACACTCGTCAACAGGCCGGAGGAGGCGTGGGCGGGACTCGGGTTTCTCGCGCTCGGGGTCCCCGTGTTTCTCTTCTGGAGAAGAAAGCGGGATAGAAGGGAGGGTTAGAACAGCCAGTGGGAGAGGAAACGCCAGGAGGCCGCGGCCGGACCTCCGGCAGCCCCGGCTTGTTTTTCCGCCCGGGAGCGGCTGGCGGCGTCCAGCAGGAGCGACTCGACGTTCGCGGCCATCGTCGATAAGGAGAAGACGTTTTCGGCCTTGCGGGCGCCCGCCGTGCCCATCGACCTGCGAAGCTGAGGATTGTCGACGAGCGTGACCATCGCATCGGCCAGCTTCTCGGGAGAACGGGGGGGGACGAGCAGACCGGTCCTGTGGTCCTCGACGATCTCGGGAAGGCTGCTCACGTGGGACGCCACGACGGCTTTCCCCGCGGCCATCGCCTCGACCGCTGCGTAACCGAATCCCTCCCAGTTTGAAGGCATCACAAGGAAATCGATCCCCCGGAGAAACTCGGGGATGTTCTCCCTGAACCCGGCAAGGTACGCGTGCCTGTCAAGGTGATTCTTCTTCAGGAATTCCTGAACCGCCGCCCTCAGATTACCGTCGCCGGCGAGGACGAGCTTCGCATGCCTGTGGCGCTCGACGAGTATTGCCATCGCCTCAAGGAGCGTCAGCAGTCCCTTCTGTTCGTCGAGCCTGCCGACAAAACCGATGAGACTGTCTTCCTCGCCGATATGGAATTCTTCACGGAGGCAACCGGACGCCGGGAGCCTGAACAGCCGGGCATCGACGCCTTTCCAGACGACGTGGATTTTTTCCGCAGGAAGCCACGGGGCGCTGATCAGGAGCGTGTTTTTCGTTGCGTAGGAGTTCGCGATGATGACAGAGGCGACCCGGCCGTAAAAAAGCCGGTTGAGATATGTATCCTTGACGGGAAAGTCGACTTCCCGGCTGACGATCAGCGGGACCCCCCCAAGCAGCGAGGCGATGCCTCCGATGCGAAGCTCTTTTTCCGTATGAACGCATACCACGTCGATTTTTGCCGCACCGATGAGCCTGGCGAGCCTTACGATGGTGAAGGGATCAAAATCGCCGCCGAACCTTATGGGAACCAGATTGACAGCCGACTCCTTCATCCGGTCATGGAGAGAAGATCCGAGGCGGCAGGCAACTGTCACGCTGTGCCCGCGGGAGATGAGGGACTCCACGATCTGCGTCAGGGAGACTTCCCCCCCTCCCCATGTGCGGCTGCTGTTCAGAAAAAGGACATTCATCGGTTTTTCGGCGATGGTGGCGGCAAACCGGCGGTATGATATCAACGGTGACCGACAAAGGACTGTTCCCAATTTGACAATTTCCAGGGAGAAATGTTTAATCCTGCCCCATTATTCCCTTTTTTCCCCCGCCGGAACCGGGACACTACCACCGGACGAACCTCCGTGTCAGCGTTCCGATCTCTCCCGACTCCATCGACGGGAGGAGGTACCACCTGTAGAACGACAAGCTGACAAACGGGAACGAAGCGGCCGTCGGGATACGGATGAGGAACTACTTCAGCCCCGGGGATACCGTGTGGATGGATCTCCTTTCGATCGACAAGGCCTCATACGACGAACCTGACCAACGGGGCACTCGGGTACCTCGCGGCATACTCGATCGACACCAAAATGCTCGTCCTCCAGTAGCATGCAGAATCCGCGCCATGGTGACCGTGAGGTTCGTCGCGTACAGAACCTCAAGATCTGGAAGCTGCAATGCGTGTCTATTCCGCTGGACAGGAGTGTTACAGGGATGGACATCGACACCCTGAAAATAGTATGATTTGAACTACGCGGGGAAGGCACGGGAATTGCTATTAATTGAGTATCGGCAGAAAGGACACTGACATGAAAACCCCGAAAATCTCTCTGGCCGCCCCGACACTGGCGCTTTTCTTCGCGCTTCTTTTCAGCGGGTGTTACACGCAGTTTTATCTTACTGACAGTGATTCAGACGAGGCGGCAGCCCCTGATCCGGTCTACATCGATCAACCTGTCCTTCTGCCAACCTACGGACCCGGACCGATCCTGATCGGGGTCCCCTACTACCCCGAGCTCCCAATTCCATATAGCGGCGGGAACGCACCGGGCAAGACGGCCAATCCGCCGAAGAGAGATTCAGGTAAACAAAGGGTCCCGCCCGTACCCACGGCGCCTTCAATCCCCCCTTCCCGCGGCGGAGGGACGACGACACCCGCGCCGGCACCGCCGGCACCTGCACCGGTTTCCGTGACACCCGCGCCTGCACCGTCAGCACCCGCTCCGGCACGAGCCCCCGAATCCCGGCCGACAGGCGGCAGCGGCACCCGGAGGTAATTCCGGCCGAAGAAATGAAAATCCCCTGCCGCCTGATGTGCCGGCAGGGGATTCTCATGTTCTGCCTTTGCCGGTGTGACCGGCGCGGAGAGTTACATCCCTTTGAGCTTCGCTGCCTTCCCGTATATCAGGCTCACGCCCAGCCATCCGACCAGCACGACCCCCAGAAGCCAGAGCGGGCTGTCCGAACCGGGGACGACCGTGTGGGAGTTGATCATCGTCCAGATGAGCGGGACAGAAAGATAGGTGTTGTGACGGGAGCGCTGGGCTGTTTGCACGAGAAGGGCGGCGTCCGGCGGGGTTCCCTCTTTGATCGCCGGGATAATCTTCTTTTGCGCAGGCCATATCCTCATCCAGACATTGGCGATCATGATCATGCCGAACATCACGCCGGTGTGAATGCTGTACGCCCGGTAGCTGAACCCGGCCCAGGAGGACATCGCGTAGACCACAAGTGCGATCACCACAAACCCGATCCCGCCCATCACCCTGATGTCCTTCCCCAGGGAACTCTTCGCCAGCGCGTCATACAGCGGGAATATCAGGAACACGACGACGAGCATAACGATGCTGCTCACGCCCCAGCCTTCCCCCCCCTGCTCGAACAT
>DATJPH010000130.1:0-5939 GCA_035506475.1 Bacteroidota bacterium
CGCATCGCTCGCGGCGCTCGGCTGGGGGCAGATCGGCCATTTTCTTATCAACACGAAGGCGGTTGACAACCTCCCTCCGTCGATGTCGTTGTTCATCAATGCAGGCTCGTATTTCGGAGCGCACGCCTCGGATGCCGACTACAGGAAGGGGAGTGATCCCACCGAGGCGCCGAAGCACTTCATCGATATCGACTGGTATCCCGCATTCCAGAACCTCTCGCCGAATGCCGATTCGCTTGTCGGGATCTACGGTGCTTCCAGGGTCACGACGAACGGGATCCTCCCCTGGGCGACCCTCCAGACGTACGATTCGCTCGTTGCTTCATTGAGGAGGGGTGCCACGGCAAGAGCCGAATCGATTGCCGCGGATCTCGGGCACTATGTCGGCGACGGGCATCAGCCGCTCCATGTCGCACTCAATTATGACGGTCAGCTGACCGGGAACGACGGGGTACATTCCCGTTATGAAACGACGATGATAAACGCGTACGCCTCGAAAATCACGGTCACCCCGGTGCCTGCCGTCTATGTTCAGAACCGGTTCGCCTATATCATGGCCTACCTTCTGGTCTCCAATTCGCTCGCGGATTCCGTCATTCAGGCGGACAACGGGGCAAAGGCCGTCTCCGGCTGGAACGGATCGGGCGCTGTCCCGACCGCCTATACCGCCGAGCTCTGGAATGAGACCCGTTCACTGACAGATCGCGAGATGCAGGATGCGACGGTCTCGCTTGCAAATCTCTGGTACTCCGCCTGGGTCGACGCCGGCCTGATTGCTGAGGTGGTGCCGGGTCGCACGCTCCCGGTTGCTGTCAGCCTGTCGCAGAACTATCCGAACCCGTTCAACCCGTCGACGGGCATCAAATACAGCCTCGCAGCCGCAGGGCAGGTGACGCTGAATGTCTACTCCACGAGCGGGGCACTTGTCGGAACGCTCGCGAGCGGCTTCCAGCCCCCCGGGGAACATGAGGTCAGGTTCAACGCTTCGGGGCTTGCGAGCGGCGTATACATTTACAGGCTCCAGCAGGGGGGCTTCTCGGCATCGCGAAAGATGCTCTTGATTCGGTGAGTTCTGACGTCGGGCCCCGAGACCCCTTCTGTTCTCCGGCAGCATCATACTGGATGAGGACTACCCGAGGAGAATCGATGAAAAACGAAGAATTGAAGATCAGCGGGATGACGTGCAATCACTGCGTCATGTCGCTCAAGAAGGAGCTTGCAAAGGTGCCGGGGGTCGAGGTCAAAGACGTTCGCATCGGATCCGCTCTTGTCGCATACGACGAATCGAAAGTCTCGGACGCATTGCTCAGGAGCGCGGTCGAGGAGGCCGGGTTTTCGGTGGTGTAAGTTGCACGACGTTGTTCTATCCTGCGCCTGACTCGGCAGCCTGTTACCGGCCGGGCCCGGCGCTTTCATTTCTTCAGGGGCGCTAAAATTCATGGCCGACGTCATCGAAATGAAACACCCGGAGGGCACAATCACGGTCCCTGTTGAAGGGATGACGTGTGCGAGCTGTGTTCTCCGCGTGGAGAAGGCCCTGAAGAAGGTCGACGGGGTGAGCGGGGCGACAGTCAATCTGGCGACCGAAGAGACAACGATTACGTTCGACCCGCTGAAGGTTTCACTGGAACGGCTCCGTGCGGCGGTCTCGGACGCCGGGTACGCGCTCGGCACACCTGTCGCGGAAAACGATGCAGGGGAGAGTGCGGAGCGCTACAATGCCGCACTCAGGAAACTCGCGATCGAGCTTGCCGTGAGTGCTTCCCTGACGATCCCCGTGATGGCGATCAGCATGCTCTCCATGACGGCATGGTTCCACAGTGCCGTTCCGCTCGACATGCAGGGGGTCAATATACTCCTCCTTCTCCTGACGACGCCCGTACTCCTTTTCTCCGGGCGCAGGTTCTTCTCGGGGTTCTGGAAGACCGCCCTGCACATGACGGCGGACATGAACACGCTCGTCGCCGTGGGCACGGGCGCCGCGTTCATCTACAGCGCGGCCGCGGTCCTCTTCCCCGGTTCCCTGGGAAGCGGAGCGGATGGGGGGAGCGTCTACTTTGACACCGCTGCAACGATCATCACGCTCATACTGACAGGCAAGTACATGGAGGCGCGCGCCAAACGGCGTGCGTCGGATGCGATCCGGGGCCTCCTCGGCCTCCAGCCGTCGACCGCGCGGGTCCTCAGGGAGGGGAGAGAGTCAGATATCCCCGTGGGCAATGTCGTTCCCGGAGACACGCTGATCGTCCGCCCCGGTGAGCGGATACCGGTTGACGGGATCGTTGCCTCCGGTTCGACAACCGTCGACGAATCGATGGTGACAGGGGAGAGTCTCCCGGTTGAAAAGACCTCCGGCGACCGGCTCGTCGGGGGGACGGTCAACAGGAACGGAAGCGTCACGCTGCGGGCGACCGCTGTCGGTGCGCACACCGTGCTGGCCCAGATCGTCAAGCTCGTCGAAGAAGCGCAGGGGTCGAAGGCGCCCATCCAGAACCTGGCGGACAGGGTCGCCTCGGTCTTCGTCCCCGCGGTGATCGTCCTGGCAATCCTGACCTTCCTCGGCTGGGAGTTCCTTGCGGGTGCGACGTTCGTGCATGCCATGGTCAACTTCATCGCCGTCCTTATCATCGCCTGCCCGTGTGCTCTCGGGCTTGCGACCCCGACCGCGATGACCGTCGGCATAGGCGTTGCTGCAAACCACGGGATACTGATCCGGAACGCGGGGAGCCTTGAGAAGGTAAAATCCGTCACGACGATCGTGATGGACAAAACAGGGACGCTCACCGCCGGTGAACCGACCGTGACCGATATCATCCCCCTCCGGGAGAGCACCCGCGAGGACCTCCTGGGATTCGCCGCTGCAGTCGAAGGGAGGTCGGAACATCCTCTTGCCGGGGCGGTCGTCGACAGCGCGCGCCGCCGCCATCTGGATCTCCGTGAAGTGGAATCTTTCCGTGCGGTCACGGGCCTCGGTGTCACGGGTGTGGTCGAGGGCCGGCGGGTTGCCGCCGGAAGCGAGGCGATGATGAGGGAGGAAGGGGTGGACGTTTCTTCCGCGCGCACGATAGTCGACAGGCTCTCGGGGGAGGGGAAATCACTTCTCTTCGTCGCCGTCGACGGCGCACCCGCGGGGATCATCGGCGTCGCAGACAGGATAAAGCCGACCTCCACGCAGGCCGTCGCCGATCTCCGGCGGATGGGGATCGACGTCATCATGCTCACCGGGGACAACGAAACGACAGCCCGGGCAATCGCCTCCCAGGCGGGTATCGAGCGGGTCTTCTCGGGTGTTCTCCCGGCCGGAAAGGCCGACTGTATCCGCCGGCTGCAGGCCGAGGGGAGGACCGTCGCCATGGTGGGAGACGGTATCAACGACGCCCCGGCCCTCGCGGTCGCGGACGTCGGCATCGCGCTCGGCACCGGGACAGACATCGCGATGGAAGCCGCGGACATCACGCTCATGAAGGGGGATCTTGCCACGATCGCGCACGCGATCAGTCTCTCCTCCGGGACGCTCAGGATCATCCGCCAGAACCTCTTCTGGGCATTTCTCTACAACCTCATCGCCATCCCCCTTGCGGCATTCGGGCTTCTCACCCCTGCGCTCGCCGCAGGCGCGATGGCTCTCAGCTCGGTCAGCGTCGTCACAAACTCGCTCCGCCTCCGCCGGTTCATCCCTTGAGCCCAATGCTGACGATCGACGTCGCTCATCCCCCGCGGCGCCCCGAAGAGGTCGAAGCGGCCCTGCTCGAGGCCTGGGAGAGGGTCAGGAATTCGTCGTCGTTTCGCCTGCTCAAGGTGATCCACGGGTACGGGAGCGGCGGGAGGGGCGGATCGACGCGCGAATGCGTGAGAAACTGGGCATACAACCGTCGGACCCGGTTTCGCGCGGTTATTTACGGGGAGGATTACGCGCTTCTTGACGACACGACGATGGATATTCGCAGGGAGATAGGTCAATACGCCGATACAGACTTGACAATGCCAAACCCCGGTGTTACCATTATCTGGGTCAAATGATCCCTGGCGTCCTGCCCCGCCGTTCCTGTTGATATCTGTCACGTCTTGTTACCGTTCTAACCAATACATTGTACAGAGAGACCAGAAAGCGCCTTCCCCGTTATGGCAATCCACCTGTTATATGCTGACGACGAGCCGGACCTTCGGGACCTTGTGCAGAACCATCTTTCGCTCGAGGGATTCGAGGTGGAGACCGTCGGCGACGGCGCCCAGGCGGTGAAGCTTCTGAGCAGCAAGAAATTCGATCTCGTCCTTCTCGACATACACATGCCGGTGATGGACGGCCTGGAGGTCCTCAAGTTTATCAGGCAAAAGAACCTGACGCCCCGGCTGATCATGCTGACAGGTGACGGCGACCCCCACCTGATAAGCGAATGTGCAAAATACGGCGCCACGGACTACCTCACCAAGCCGTATAACTACCACGAGCTCGTCGAAGCGATCGACCGGGCACTCTCCTGACCCTCCTCAATCTGTACTCTTTGACTCCCCTGCATTATATTGGTGCATGCGGGAAGTCGTCAAAATCGTAAGCTGGCTCGGCGGTGAGCACTGGTACATAGGTGAAAAGGAATTCCTCCACCTGGAAGACGCCATTGCCTTCTGCGAGAGGCACGGTCTCGACTATGTCATCGAGACCGCTCCCCGGCACATCTACGTGCGTGATGGAGACTGACCCCCCCCGAACCACCACATTGAAGGCCCTTCCATGCGTTTGTTCCTTCTCTCCGTGATCACGGCGGCGTCGGCGTTCGCCCAGCCGCGCAACGATAGCACATGGGTAACAGATTTTGAGCGGAGCGGCGGGATGCGGACTCCCCGCTACGAGGAGACCATCGCCTACTGCCGGCGTCTCGCGAAGGCGTCCCCCTGGATCCACCTCACATCGTTCGGTACCTCACCCCAGGGGCGGGACCTCCCGCTGGTCATAGTTTCAAGGGAAAAAGCGTTCGACCCCGCGTCGGCCGCCCGGACAGGCAAAGCCGTCATACTGATACAGAGCGGGATACACGCCGGCGAGATCGACGGGAAGGACGCGAGCCTCATGCTCATGCGCGATATCGCCGTCACGAAGCGTCTGTCGCACCTTGTTGACAGCACGATCATCCTGTTCGTCCCGATATTCAACGTCGACGGGCACGAGAGGTTCGGGCGCTACAACCGGATCAACCAGAACGGCCCCGAGGAGATGGGATGGCGGACGACCGCGCAGAATCTGAATCTGAACCGGGACTACATGAAAGCCGAGGCCCCGGAGATGCGCGCCATGCTCCGCCTCTTCACCGACTGGCTCCCCGACTTCTACGTCGACTGTCACGTGACGGACGGGATCGACTTCCAGTACGACATCACCTATGCTGTCGAACCGGCTCCCTACCTCGATCCCGGCGTGAGCGCCTGGCTGCAGGCGACGCTTCTTCCCTCGGCGCTCCCCGTCGTGGAGAAATCCGGTCACAAAATATTCATGTACGTCTTCCCCCGGGAGGACCGCGATCTGTCGAAGGGGCTCAACAATGCCGCTTCCACCCCCCGGTTTTCCACCGGGTTCGCGGCCCTGGAGAACCGCCCTGCGGTGCTCATCGAAACCCATATGCTGAAACCGTATAAAATGCGCGTCGACGCGACGTATCATCTCCTCCGGGGGATGATCGAGTGCATCAACCGGGATCCGGCGACGCTCCGGAGTGTCGTGCGAAACGCCGACGCCTCGGTGGTGGCCGCGGGGATGTCGTTTGACACGCACCGGTTCTTTCCGCTTGCATTCGGGACGGGGACGGCGAACGAACCGCGGACGTTTCTGGGCGTCAGGCAGATGACGGAAAAAAGCGCGCTTTCCGGCGGGATGCGGACACGCTACACCGCCGAGCCGGTGTCGCTCGTGGTTCCCTTCTTCGACCAGATAACGGTGACCGATTCGG
>DATJPH010000131.1:0-3683 GCA_035506475.1 Bacteroidota bacterium
GACGGTGACCGTGAACGTCCTCTCCGTCGATCAGTTGTTTTACTCCGAGTTTGTCCTGTCGATCGCAAGCCCCTCCTGTCTCTATGTCTTCCGCATCATGGAATCCGACGCGCTCGCGGCGCTCGAGGTGAGCCCGCAGCTCATCCTCGCGATGGTCGAGCACCTGATGGGGGGGGTGGCCGACGGGGCAAAAGAGGCGCGCCTGATCACGAAGATCGAGCAGAGCATCGTCAAGGGGATCATCCAGCGCGCGCTCACGGAAATCCAGCGGGCATGGAAGACGATCGCCGACCTGACGTTCAAGCTCGAGCGGTACGAGAGCGAAGGGGATTTTGCCCAGCTCGCGCCTGCGAGCGAGATCGTCATGGTCGTCTCGTTCGAGGTCGCGATCGGGCGCCAGAAATACCTCATGAACCTCTGCTTCCCCACGTTCGCGCTCGAAGACGTGTTTGCGAAGCTCAACGTGCAGCACTTCAGCGCGCTGGCGGCGGCGAACAGGGACGGCGACCGCTCGGGGCTGATTCAGAAGCACCTCGGGGAGACCCGTTTGACCGCGACCGCGATCCTCGGAGAGGCGAAGATGACGCTGCGGGAGCTGATGGAACTCGAGCCCGGCGATGTGCTCCGGACATCGATCCCGGTGGGAGGGGAAGTGTCCGTCACGCTCGGCGGGAAGACCAGGCTCTGGGGAACACCCGGCGTGTCCCGCGGGAAAGTCGCCGTGAAGGTCTCCAGGACGAACCAGGAACCTAATTCAGGAGAATGACAGTGGCGGACGAATTGCAGACAGGCGATGCACCCCCTGGCACGGAGACCACCCAGGACCAACCGATCCCTGAAGCCGCAAAAATCGAATCGTCAAAAATGAAGGCCCCGAACATGGAAGAACCCGTCATGCAGGAAGCCGCTCTGGAAGCCCCCGGGACGTCTCCGGCCGAATCCGGGCTCACGGTTGCCGAGCCCGCCCAGTTCCCGCCGCTTGAGCCGGCCCCCGCGGTCGTCGAGCGCGACAGGAAGATGGACCTGCTGCTCGACCTGACGCTGCCGGTGGCGATCGAGCTGGGGCGGACGAACCTCCAGATCCGGGACATCCTGGATCTGCGGAGGGGCTCTGTCGTCGAGTTCGAGAAGCTCGCGAGCGAGCCGGTGGACGTCATCGTCAACGGCAAGAAGATGGCCGAGGGGGAAGTCGTGGTCATCGAGAAGCACTTCGGGATCAGGATTACGAACCTGATCGAGACCGCGGAACGTGTCAAGAGCCTGGGGAAATAGCCGATGGAATGGATCATCGTCAGAACGCTCCTTTCGCTCGCCGCGATCGTCGCCCTGATGCTGGGCCTGGCGTTCCTCGTCAGGAAATATCTCCACGCCGGGAAAGGCCTCCGGCGCTCGCTTGTCGACGTCGAGCTCCTGGGACACCGCTCGCTCCAGCCCCGGACCGCGGTCTACGTCCTCAAGGTCCTCAACAGGGTGATCGTCGTCGGCGCCTCGGAGCACGGCATGCAGACGCTCTCCGAGATCACCGATCCTGACGTCCTGGCCTCCGTCGAGGAGAGCATGACGGCCGGCGCGGCGGCTCCCCGGTGGTTTCCCGGGGTGAAGGTGGACGGGGCGGGAGGGGCAAAGTCGTTTTCCGATTTTCTCACAATGTCATTGCGCGGAGCATTCTTTGCGACAAAGCACACGAAATAGGCTGACGCTCGTTCTCCTCCTCATCGTCCTTGCCGCAGGGGCGGCATCGGCGCAGGGGAAATCGCTTCCGCTGCCCAAGGTTTCGATCGAAGTCGGCAAGGCGACGAAACCGGAAGACGTGTCTGTGACCCTCCAGATACTCTTCCTCATGACGATACTCTCGCTGGCGCCCGCGATCCTGATCCTGACGACGGCGTTCACGCGCATCATCGTCGTCTTCAGCTTCCTCAAGCAGGCGATGGGGACGCAGCAGGTCCCCCCGCCGCAGGTGCTTATCGGCCTGGCGATGTTCATGACCTTCTTCGTCATGGCCCCCACCTGGACGCGGATCAACGACGAGGCGCTCCAGCCCTACTTCAACGGGAAGATGACGATGGAGGCCGCGTACGACAAGGGGGTCGTCCCGCTGCGCGAGTTCATGTTCCGCCAGACCCGCGAGGAGGACCTCGCGCTGTTCGTCAAGATGGCGAGCGTGACGAAACCCAACTCGCGCGACGACGTGCCGACCTACGCCCTGGTGCCGGCGTTCGCCATCAGCGAGCTCCGGATCGGGTTCCAGATCGGCTTCATACTCTTTGTACCGTTTCTTGTCATCGACCTTGTTGTCTCCAGCGTCCTGATGTCCATGGGGATGATGATGCTCCCCCCGGTGCTCATTTCGCTCCCGTTCAAGATCCTCCTGTTTATCCTTGTGGACGGGTGGCACCTGATCGTCGGTTCCGTGCTCAACAGTTTCCGCTAAAGGAGAACGCATGTCCCAGGAGTTTGTCATCTACGTCTTCCGCGAGGCGCTCTACACGGCGCTCCTTGTCTCGGCGCCGCTTCTTGTCGTCTCGCTCGTCGTCGGTCTCCTGATTTCGATATTCCAGGCGGCGACCTCGATCCAGGAGATCACGCTGACGTTCGTCCCCAAGCTGATCGTCATCGGGATCGTCGCGGTGCTCACGCTCCCGTGGATGATCGACGTCATCGTCTCGTTCACGACAGGGCTCTTCAATAACATCCCGGCGCTCGGGCACTGACAATGGACATCGCGGTCCTCCAGTTTGTCATCGGGCTTCTCGTCTTCGTGCGGGTCACGTCGCTCCTTGTCCTGGCCCCCGGGTTCGGGAACAGGGTCGTCCCGCCGACGGTGAAGATCGCCCTGGGGGTCTTCCTGGCGATCGTCCTCTACCCGGTGGTCGCCGCGGCCCATCCGGACGTCGACCTGCGCCTGGGTTCGCTCATCGTGCTTGCGCTGAAAGAATCGGCCGTCGGGCTGGCGATCGGGTTTGCCTCGGGACTCGTGTTCGAGGGTGTCCGCGTCGCGGGGGACCTTATGGGGTTCGATCTCGGCCTTTCGCTTGCCCAGCTCTACGATCCGGAGAACGGGACGACGAACAACGTCGTGGCCCAGCTCCTGACGATGACCGCCCTGATGATCTTCTTCATCATGGACGGGCATCATTTCGTCCTGGAGGCGCTGTACGTGAGTTACAGCGCGGTCCCGCTCGGCGCGTTCCACATGTCCGCCCCCCTGCTTGACGGCGTCGTCACGCTCACCGGGATGACGCTCGCGGTGGGGGTCAAGCTCGCCGCCCCGGTCATTGTGACGTCGTTCCTTCTCAATATCGGGATGGCCGTGCTTGCGCGCGTCGCGCCCCAGATGAACGTCTTTTTCATCGCCGTCTCCGTCAAGACGGGGGCGGGGGTATTCGTCCTTATGGCCTCCGCGCCGATGGTGATCGCAGTGTTCAGGAAGCTGCTCCTCGGCTTCGAGGACGGGATTCTCACGATCGTGAAGGCGATGTAGCGATGGCCCAGGAATCCTTTGAAGAACGGACAGAGCCGGCAAGCGGCAAAAAGCGGGAAGACACCAGGAAAAAGGGGAAGGTCTTCCGGAGCCAGGAGCTCAACTCGGCCGTGATCCTCGTCTTCGGCGCCCTCCTCCTCTACTTCACGGGCTCGGGGATGGCCTCGGGGCTGGCGGACATGACCCGGGGGCTCTTCAC
>DATJPH010000132.1:0-5029 GCA_035506475.1 Bacteroidota bacterium
TCATCGTCACCTGGCCCGGAATCATCATCGTTCCCAGGAAGAGGTAAAAGAGCGCATCGCGGCCGCGGAAACGGAGCCTGGCGAATGCATACGCGGCCATGGAGCATGTGACGATCTGCCCGAGCGTCACCGTGACGGCCACGAAGAGGCTGTTCGCGTAGTAGCGCCCGAACGGGGCAGCCTGGAACGCGCCGATATAATTGTCAAGCACGAAGTGCTTCGGCCACCAGTTCGGCGGGTACGTGAAGATATCCCCGATGTCCTTGAATGACGTCAGGACCATCCAGAGGAACGGGGCCACCGTCAGGAGGGCCAGGGCATACATCACCGCGTGGAGGAGCGCGATGCCGATGCCGTTGCGTATGGCCCGCCCGGTCACGGGCGGCCTCCCCGGCGCTTACGCATAGTGGATGCTCCGTTTCAGGTACTTCGCCTGAAGCATGGTGAGGACGAAGATGATCGCGAACATCAGGTAGGCGACCGCCGAGGCGTAGCCCATCTCGAAGAACTTGAACGCGTGCTCGTACAGATAGAAGACAAGGACCTTCGTCGTCCCGAGCGGCCCGCCGGAGGTCAGGACGTACACCGTGTCGAACACCTGGAACGAACCGATGACGGACATGACAAGGACGAAAAACGTCGTCGGGCTCAGAAGGGGGAGGGTAATGCTCCAGAACCTGCTCAGGGCCCCCGCGCCGTCCATCCGGGCGGCCTCGTAGTAGGTCTCCGGGATCCCCTGCAGACCCGCCGAGAAAAGAACCATGTTCACGCCGAACGTCTTCCAGACCCCCATCACGATGAGGGCGAACATCGCGGCGGTGGGATCGTTGAGCCAGTTGACGGCGCCGATGCCGAACCAGCCAAGGACGGTATTGAGGAGGCCGAAGTTGGGCTCGTAGACCCAGCGCCAGATGACGGCGGCCGCGACGGAGGACATGATGACCGGGGTAAAGAACATCGTCCGGAGGAACTTCTTCCCCGCAAGCTTCCTGTTCAGGAGAAACGCCACCGCGAGCGAGAGCGCCATGTTCAGGGGAACCGTGCCGAGCGTGTACACGGCGGTGTTCCTGAGGACCGACCAGAATTCCGGGTTCGTGACGATCATGCGGTAATTGTCCAGACCCACGAACGTCGCCGCCGAGCTGAACATGTTCCATGTGTGGAAGCTGAGGTAGAAGGAGAAGACGACGGGGAAGAGGACGAAGACAGTGAAAACGGCGAGCGTCGGCGAAAGGAAAAGCGTCGCGCTCTTCCAGTCCGACCGCCTGTGTCCCGCCCTCTCCGTCATGCGTTTCTCATGGTTTGCATTGCGCTGCATGCCTCAGTTCTTCGCCGCCGAGCCCAGGAGCGCGTCCGATCTGGAGGCCGCTTCGTCAAGGACGGTTTTCGGATCGGCTTTCCCCAGCGTCGCCTTTTCGATCGCCTCGGCAAGGTGCCTGCTGATCCGGAGGCCGTAGAAATCCACCGGGCTCGGCGCCTGCGACACCGAGAGCTGGTCGACGTACGCCTTGAGGCCCTGGTTCGCGCCCAAAAACTCCCTGTACTCCCGCAGCCCCGAGACGGCCTTGCGGACGGGGAGATATCCCGACCGCATGGACCAGAAGGCCTGGATATCGGGCCGGATCATCCACTTCAGGAATGTCCAGGCTTCTTTCGGGTGCGCGCTCTGCCTGAAGACCGCGAGGTACTCTCCGCCAACGATCGTCGCGCGCTTCGCGGGTCCGGCCGGCAGGGGGGCGATGCTCCAGTCGAGCCCCTTGATCTGCTTCCAGCGCGGCAGGTTCCAGGGACCATCAAGAGCCATGGCAAGCTGCTTCGAGGCAAACGCGACCTCGTAATCGACGGTGAACGAGCTCAGGTTGAGGTCGCTGTAGATGTTCTTCCAGAGGGTCAGCGCCTTTACTCCGGCTTCGCTGTTGTAGAGCACGTGCGTCTGGTCTTTCGTGATCACGTCGCCCCCCGCCTGGAAGAGGAAGGGGTAGAACTGCCACACCATCCAGTCGCCAAGGGGTCCGGACGCCGGAAAGACCGGGACGAAGAACCCGACCTGCTCGTTCTTGCCGTCGCCGTTCCTGTCGAGCGTCAGCTTCTTCGCGTCTTCGCGAAGCTCCTCCCACGTGGCCGGAGGACGGTCCGGGTCGAGCCCGGCGTTCCTGAACAATTCCCTGTTGCACAGGAGTCCGACGCCGGTCGCCTCCATCGGGAGGCTGTACATCGTTCCGCGCCATTTCGACTCCTGCAGCAGCGCGGGATATATGTCGTCGATATCGGCCTGAGGCAGGCTGTCGGGCCCGCCCTGGAATTCGTCGATCCGGTAGATCGCGTTCGCTTCGATGATGTCCTGGAGGAAGTTTGCGTGGATCCAGGAGATGTCGGGCGCGGTGTTGCTCTGCACGGAGGTGATCAGCTTCTGGATGAGCGCATCGCCGGTCGGGACGTACTGAGGCTTCACTTCGATCCCCGGGTACTCCTCGTGAAATTTCGCCGCGAGCTCGTTCAGCGCCGGAACCGTGGAGGAGACTGTGCTGTGCCAGAACGTGAGCGTGACGACGCCGGATTTTTGTTCTCCGTTCCCGCCGCAGCCGGCGGCAAGCACGAGGAGCGAAGCGATGAAGACGAACGCTCTGAAACGTATCACGAATTTCTCCCTCTCTAGATGCACAATCGTTTGTGCGGCCCGGCACGGGAATTGACGGAGTCGAGAGGACTCCGGGTGCCCCTGTCAAAGAGAATTGGATCCAGGTGTATGAGGAGGAACGGGTGCCGCCCGATCAGGCGACGATCGTACCAGCGTGCTGCTTCTGCGGGCACGCCGTGACGGAGTTGCGCAGAACGAGTGTCGGCTTCAGGATGATCTTCTTCTTTTCATGGCGGCCGGGACTCCGGAGCTCTTCCATGAGGAGCTTCACGGCCATTTCACCGAGCGCTTCCTTCGGCTGGGCGACAGCCGTGATCGGACAGCGGAAATACTCGGCGGATTCAAGATCGTCGAACGCCACGATCGAAATGTCCCTTGGTACTTCAAGCCCTTCTTCGCTTATCGCCTGGAGGGCGCCAAGCGTGATCAGGTCGCTCGTCGTGAATATCGCCGTGGGAGTGTCCGCGCCCTTCAGGAGGACCTTCGTCTCAATGTAGCCGTTCTCCTTCCTGAAGTCCCGTCCGACGACAAGGTTTTCATCGAAGGGGATGCCCGCGTTCTTCAGCGCGTCCCTGTACCCTTCGAGCCGTCCGAGGCTCGTGAACGTGTCCTGGAGACCCTGTATGATCGCGATGCGCCTGTGGCCGTGCGCGATCAGATGCTCCACCGCACCGCGGGCTCCCGCGTAATTGTCGATCACGACCATATTGGTCTCGAGCTCGTCGAAACCGCGGTCGACCGTCACCACGGGGACGCCGTTGTCGAGGAGGTCCCTGAAGTGGAGGAACTGTTGTCCCACGGGCATCACGATGAGTCCGTCCACCCCCTTGCTGAAGAGGAGGTGCGTGTGCTCGACTTCAAGCTCGAGGTTCTCGTCCGAGTCGCACACGACGAGCGAGTAGTGAAGCTTGTGCAGTTCGGTCTGAATCGTCTTGATGATCTGCGCGAAGAACGGATTTGAAATGTCCGGCGCGACAAGTCCGATGGACTGCGTTTTCTTCAGGCGCAGCGACCGTGCGAGCTGGTTGGGATGGTAGTGGAGATCTTTCGCCGCCTGGAGCACAAGAAGCTCAACCTTCCGGCTGATCCTGTACTTCTTTGATTTCTGGTTCAGGACGCGGGAGACGGTGGAGATGGAGATCCCGGATTTCTTCGCTATGTCGCTTAGCGTGATTGCCAAGGAATTTTCGCCGACGAAAAATCTCTATTGGAAGATGGGGGGATGGAAGCGTGCAAACGTTTGCGCAAATATAGATATGCAAATACCGTTTGTCAAGTCGTCGGCCGGGAGGAAGACAGGGGACCGCTTATAACACGTTATCTTTCAATATGTTAGAACATCAGAAAATATTTTTTGGCCGGGTTCCTGGGATGTCAAGTTGCACAATCGATTGTAATATTTGGGCTATTTTCTGTTCTTGACGTATGTATCCGCCCATTCGAAGCTCTCGGCCAGGACGTCGAGCACCGACTCCCGCGCCGAGTATCCATGGCTCTCGTACGGGAGCATGACGAGCCGGGCGGTTCCTCCTGTCCCCTTCAGCGCCTGAAACATGCGTTCAGATTGAATCGGGAAGGTCCCCGTGTTATTGTCAGCCTCCCCGTGGATCAGGAGGAGCGGCGTCTTGATCCTGTCGGCGTACGTAAAGGGGGACATGTTCATGTACGTGTCCTTCGCCTCCCAGAACGAACGCCTCTCTGTCTGGAACCCGAACGGGGTGAGCGTCCTGTTGTACGCCCCGCTCCGGGCAATGCCTGCGGCGAACAGGTCGGAGTGCGCAAGCAGGTTCACGGTCATGAACGCGCCGTAGCTGTGACCGGAGACGCAGACCCGACGGCGGTCGATGACACCCATCGAGTCGAGGTGGTCGATCGCAGCCTTCGCGGAGCTGACGATCTGGTCGACGAACGTGTTGTTGACGGTTTCAGGATCGCCGATCACGGGCATCGTCGCGTCCATGAGCACCGCGTACCCCTGCGTCACAAAGAAGAGCGGCGTTGCCCCCCGGAAGAAGGTGAACGCATCGGGCGATCCCCGGACCTGCCCCGCCGTGCCCGCGTCGGAGTACTCGAGCGGATAGGCCCAGATGAGACACGGGAGCCGTTCTCCGGTCTTGTAGCCGGCCGGGAGGTAGAGCATACCCGTCAGCGGGACACCGTCGGGCCTCATGTACCGGATAAGTTCCTTTTTCATGCCGGTCAACCGGGGCGCGGGATCCGTAAACGCGGTGAGGGCTTTCCGTTCTGGTGCACCCGTTCCCCGCACGAAATAGTTCGGCGGCTGTGTACGGCTTTCGAAGCGAGTCAGGAATCGCGCGTGCCCGGCGCCGATGAACGAAAGAAACCTCTCGAGCCCTCCTTCCCCGGAACGGAAGAGCGTCATTTTCTCCT
>DATJPH010000133.1:0-3789 GCA_035506475.1 Bacteroidota bacterium
AACCGACGAGCAACCTCGATCCGCGGGGGAGAAGGAGCCTGAAGAAGATCCTGTCGTCCCTCCCCGTCACGAAGATCATTGCGACGCACGACCTGGAGATGGTTGTGGAACTCTGTCCCAGGTCGATTCTGCTGGACGGGGGGAAGATCGTAGCCGACGGACCGACAGAGGAACTGCTGGGGAACGAGAGCCTGATGCTGGAGCACGGACTCGAACGTCCGCATATTCTCCGCCACAGGCATCCGCATGGATAGAAGAGCAGCTATTGGCTCTTGGCTTTTGGCTCTTAGCTAACCGCTAACTTCCACCAGCTAATCGCCAATCGCTAACTGCTAGCTTCCAACTGCTAACTGCTAACCGCTAACTACCAATTGCCGCTTTTCTACTTTAACCTTTCAATGCTCGAATAAAAGAGCAGAACTGTTTTTCCCCTCTCTCTCAATTCTCCGTTCACCGCAACATGTTCGGCAATGTAGGGCTGCAGAGCGACATTCGCGCTCCTGGAACCCTTCTGCGGAATGATCACGTACACGGTCCCCGTCGAGTCCTCGAGCAGTCCGACGGGCGATCCCCCTTTGATACACGTCGTCGCGCAATCGAGATGTTCCTTGCCGTGCTGGCCCGATTTGACGTAGCACTGCACGTCGATGATCTCGCCGGTAAGGGTGACCTGTTTCGGCTTTGGCCCGGCCGCCGAAAGGAACAGCGGTGCGGCGAGGATGATGGCAAACAGAACGAGTTTTTTCATGACCGGTCTCCGACCCCGTTCCTATAACGTCTGCGCATGCCGTAAGATTCCCGGCTCGGTTTTGCTTAGCGGATGACAACCACCTTCCACTGATATTCGGTGCCAGCGACCCTCGCAAAAACGAAGTAAACACCCGTCGACAAGTGTGCCTCGAGCTCCCCCGACGACACCAGGATGGAATTCCTGCCGGAGTATGAGTTGACCGTGGCGGGAGTCGCGTAGGAGACGTGAAGTGCGCTCGAGACGAATGAGACCTGCGCCGGCGTGCCGGCCTGCTCTCGGACCGGCAGGGCCAGTTGTGGCGCTGTCGCAAGCACAAGCGGGTTGGGGGATGCCCCGGCGAGAGCAGTTGTCACCGTCTGATGTGTCGATGCGAGAAGATAGGACTCCCTCCAGACGGAGGAGTTTGCGACTCCGATGCCGGCACTCAGTCCGTCGGACAACAGTTGGGAGGGGAACGGGGTCACCGATGCTCCCACCACGATCTGCAACGATTGCGATGCGGCGTCATCCTGTTCAGCCGCACGAAGGTCAACGTTGGAAAGGACTGCCGTCAGGGTGTCCCCGCCGATCAGAAAGCTGTAGAAGCTCGTGGAAAAGACGTGTGCCTGGTCGCCGATGGATGCCGTGCCCCCGACGTACCTCGCTGTCGCATTCGGTACAAACCGCGGATAGTGAATTCCTTCGGGATAATAGTGGACAGGGTCGGCCCGGTCCGCGGTGTAATAATTCCATTCCGAGAAAAGCGCATATTCCGTTGCGAAATCCGTTCCCTGTGCGGCAAAAGCATCGTTGATGGCGGCGATCGTTCGTTCCGACCTCATGTATTCCCAGATTGTCCGCATCATGTCGCGCCCGAACCGGCGTGCCACATACTGTCCCCAGATTCCGCGCTCAGACCCGACGAACAAAGGATCGAAAAAGTAGAATGGATATGATCCGGTTCCATTGCGAAAGGAAGTGAAGAACTCGGCAACGTCAAAATAGTAATCATGGACGGCCGGGAAATTGACCCCTTCCATCCATCCGGCGCTCAACTCGAAGAAATATTCGTCGCGCGTGTCGAGAAGTCCATACCCGCCCAGGTGGATTGCATGCTGAAACTCGTGCGCCGCGGTCGCACGCAGAGCATCCATCCCCTGCGTTCGGTATTCAAGAAAATCATTGTCGATCGTCGTGCAGGCCCAATAACGGGGGGCTCCCGTCGTGTTGCCGATGAACGTCGAGTCATCAAACGAGGTGAAGCCGAACGTCGAATAATCAAGATTCTGAATGAAGATGTCGTATTCGGGACCCCCCCCCCAGCCGCCGTCCGATGCCGGGGGGGAATATCCGAGCGAATCGATTTGAAACGTCCAGCAGTAATCGAAGATCGCAGCAACAGAGTCGACGTACGCCTCATACGTGCCGGGAAGATCTGCGGTCTGGCCGGCGTTTAACAGCGCAGGCGTATCCGTCCCCGAAGTATCGTAATGAATGCGAAAATGTCCCGAGGGGCTGACGCGGCTTTTCTGCGATTGTGCGATCTGGAATGCGCTGCTGATGACGGCTTTCGTCTGGAGTGAAAGCAGCTGCCAGCGGGAGTGAGAGAACGCAAGGAGCGGTGTCGCGCTCTTCAGGGGAATGTCTGACTTCGCTCCCCTTGACGGGAGGGCAAGCGCATCCATCACGTCGCGCATCGAACTCCGCCTGCTGCGATTCGTTTGAGCCGTGGACGGCACGGAAACCACAAGCGCGGAAATGAGGAGCGTCGTCAGGACGGAGCGGGAGAACACGACCCGGGGAAGGGTCCTGGCGTCAATCTCGGATCGCCGTGGAGCCCCGGTCCCGGGCCGCGCTGAAATCCCATCCGTTCCGATCTGTTTGAACATCTAAATGTGCACCGCAACCTTGAAGACGACGTTCCGCGGCTCTTCCCAGCTGGCGCCGCTGAAATACGCCCCCTTGATCAAATGTTCGTTGTCAAAAAGATTCGTGATATAGAGGGAAGGCTGCAGCGTTGCTCCGCTTGAAAGCCGGAAGGTGTATCCTGCCCCGACATTGATGATGACGGAAGGATCAGTGTGCTGTGCCGTGTTGAAGTCGAACAGACCCGTCTGATACGGAACTCCTCCCGGATTGCCGTTTGCCAGTCCCGACCCGTAAATCACAGTGATGTCTGAAAACCAATCCGATGGCTGATAGTTCAGTCCGGCAACCACCGAAAGCCTCTGGTCGTGGTCAAGGTCGGTTGCGGGTCCGTCGGTATCGAACGGCAGGAACCCACCGCTGATGGTCCCGACGCCGTAGGCGTGGATGATCGATGCATTCAAATATCCGCTGAACGGTGTTGAGGGGTCGTTGTAGGAGACGCCAAACTCAATTCCTGTTGTGTGCACCTCTTCGATGTTCACAGGGGTCTTGATGGCTGATGAGCCGATCGTCTGGTCGTCGACGCCCGGGCTTGAATATTCATAGTACACCGCGGCTTTACTTCTCAACCCGAATGGGAAGAGGTGCGTATAGACGGCTTCGTAGAAGTCGTCCCGCTCGGGGAGGGTCGGGACGAGTGTCGTGCTGACGTTGGCCGCGATGGACCTCAGTCCCTCCACGTTCGTCGGAACGAACATCTTGCCAAAGTAGAGATACCCCGAATTATCCTCATCGATGAAGAAGTTCCACCGAATTCTGGGACTGACCTGGCTTTGGAGCGACACGTCGGGGGCCTGGTGCTGGTCGTAGCGGAGTCCGAGTTCGAATGAGGTCCATTCAAGCGGATGCAGATCCGTCTGTGCGAACACGCCGAAATCCGAGCCGGAAAAATTCGTCACGATTGACGGGCCGGGGTTTCCGGCGGAATCGCGCGATGTGAAACTCTCCGTTCCCGTCGTGCTGCTCAGGTTGATGCCAAACTTGAACAGCAGAGAGTGTGAGAGGCGCAGATCGTATGTCGACCGAATGCCGGTCGTCGTGAAACTCCGATCCTCCGCAAGAAGATAGTTATTGAGTGTGTCTCCGGCAAACTGGAAATTTGGCGGGTCGATCGAACCAGGGGTGAAGAC
>DATJPH010000134.1:0-2075 GCA_035506475.1 Bacteroidota bacterium
CAGTATGCCGTTCGATTCGATGATCAGCGTGGCGCAGTCTGCGGTCGTCGCACCCGTCGTGACCGTGTGGCCCGCGAGTATGTCCACCGTATCGGTCGCCGCAGGGACGCCTGTCCCGCTCGTTCCCGACACGAGGATCCAGGTTGACGGCGCACTCCAGGCGCCGCTGGCATTGCTCTGCAGCCTTGCCTGGGCCATCATCGAAGTGCATGCGCCCGAGAGCGTTATTGCCAGAACCAGCCCGAGATGAAACCTCATATTCGCTGTTTTCATACTCCCCTCTGCTGTGAAGATCACACTTAAGAATCCAACCCCTCAGACCTATCTCCTCACATCATACACCGGCAGCGGTCCTGCCTGCCTTAAATCTGATTGAAAGTAATTCAAAACCGGGGGAATCGCTGTGACTTCGCGCAAACCCAACTCTACACATATGTGACGGGAGGACAAGCGGTATGCGTTGCGGGGAGGAAAATGTAGAAATAACAGCGGAATCGACTATTTTTATGGACGAGTGCTCGCGAAACAGGCTTGTGACTAAAGACACAAGCATCAGCTCTCTATCTTGAGCGCCGTCAAAACACCTCAATGCCTGACGAGCCGTGATCCAAAGACTCTCCCCGCGATCGCTCCCTTGTGGGCGGAGAAACGGACGGTGAGGCTCCCCTTCCCCCGCGTGAGATCGACAGGGAGGGGGTAAGAAACGTCAAAGAACCGCCCGGGGTTATTCCGGGCAAGTACCTGTGTCGCAACGACCCGGCCATCCACGAGTACGTCAAATTCCCGTTTCTCGGATTCGCTCCCCCAGTATGTTACGACAAGATCCAGCCTGGCGTCGGGCCGCGATTCCATTTCGAACGAGAACCAGCCTCCGCCCGCAGCCTGGCGCCAGGTCCTGGTCCTGTAGTGCCCGATCGTCGTCATCTCCCCCTCGAGCCTGTGGGCACGTTCTGCCTCCGCTTCTCCGACAAGAAGCGAGTCGACGGTCCGCGCCTGGAGCCCTCTCTGCCGGGCCCGTTCCGCCCTTTCTTCCGCTTCGCGATCCTTCCACTCCGCCGCGGTGATGCAATCCCAGTACACGGCGTACTTCCTGTCGTGCATCCTGTAGAACGGGATCAACGTGACATCGCCAGGGCGCCCCACGTCATGTGTCTCGAACGTCAGGGGTTTTCCCGGGACGCGCGCCGTCCACGCGTCCACCGGACGGCCGTTCGTGACGAGCGACGGCACAGCACGGTTGCCGGCCACGGGCCCGAGATCGCCCGCAAGGAGGACGGGACCGTACATGATCGCCGCCCGGCTCTGCATGTCCGGGAGCGGCTCGAGCCTGAGGGACATCGGGAGCCCCACCTCGAGCGTGTCGCCGTTCTTCCATTCCCGGCGCACATCCACAAACCCCGGTCGCGAGGTGTCCGCGCCGACCGGCCGACCGTTCAGTGTGATCGTGAGGGGGCCGGCCCAGAATGGACGACGGATCCTGAGAGACGCGGTGGTCGGGTTCGCACACACAGGGATGAGCCTTGTCGATTCCGCAGCAGGGAATTCCGTCCGCTGTATCACCCTGATCCCGGTTTCGCGCCAGTTCACCTCCGAGGCGATAAACAGGTTGACGTACAGCGTGTCGTTCCGGTGAAAATAGATGCACTCGCCGTACCGGGAATGGTTTTCCAGCCCCGTCCCGAGGCAGCAGGTGAAATCGTCGAACGGCGTGCTGTAGATCTTGTGCGTGCCGGAGCCCATCGGCACAAAGTAACAGACCATACCGTCGGCCGGATTCTGGGATGCGAGGATATGATTGAACAGGGCGCGCTCATAGAAATCCGCGTAGCCGGCGTCCGGGTTCCTCATAAAGAGGAGGCGCGTCAGCTTGAGCATGTTATACGTATTACATGTTTCCATCGTCCCTTCGCTCAGCCGGTCACTGAGCTTTCCCGGGGCCCCGAAGTGTTCGTATTCGCCGTGGCCGCCCGCGGCATAGGAATGATTCCGGGTCACCGTCTCCCAGAAGTAGTGCGACATCGCGGCGAACCGGGGCTCGCCCGTAATTTCATAGAGCCTGGCCGCGCCGATGAGTT
>DATJPH010000135.1:0-2500 GCA_035506475.1 Bacteroidota bacterium
CCGGGAGTCCGATGATGATCACGAGCGCGGAAAAGACGACGTCGATGAGCCTCTTTGTCGCCTCTTCCCACGGCGGCATGAGCTGCGGGGTGATCTCGATCAGGGGAAACCCGTAGATCTGGTTCGTCCTTGCCTGGCCGCTGATGATGTCGTACAGATCCGGCATGATCTTGATGCTGACGTGGTTCCCGTTGCATTTCCCGATGATGTCGAGCAGGCGGTCATGGTCGGCGGAATCAAGCGCGACGAGGACCTCGCGGACGCTCTCCCGCTCGATCACGCGGGCAAGGTCATCGATTCCCCCCATGACCGGGACCCCCCTGAACTGCTGTCCTGCCCGGCGCCTGTCGAGCCCGACGAACCCCACGACCTTGTAGCCGAGCGCGGGGTACTTCATCACCTCTCCGTAGAGGTCCCTCGCGCGCGCGCTGCTTCCGACGATCACGGTGTTGTGCACACCGATCCCGGCGCTCAGCATCCGCCGCTGGATACTCCGGAGGACCATCCTCCCCGCGGAGACCATGAGGAGGACATCCATCCAGTACACCGCGATCAGAAGCCGGGAGTTCGTCCCCGTCGGTTTTCCGGCATCGTCAAGGAATATCGCGAAGAAGAGAATGAGCGAGCCGACAAGAATCGTCTTGAACAGGAGCGCCAGCTCGTCGAACCGTGACGCCGCGTACCAGGGGCGGTAGAGCCCGACGACAAAAAAGAGGAGGAGCCAGAAGAGGCTGACGGCCACCATCGGCGCCCAGAAGTCGGGCTCCGCGCTCACTTCAAAAAACCCGCTCTTCACCCTGAACATGAAATAGAGTGTCCACCCGGCCGATATCGTGATAAGGTCCGCGATGACAAGGACGAGTATTTCACGCCTGTTGGACATGTTACCTGAGAACCTCCCAGGTCGTTCGCTGGCGGCCGAACAGGTAGCGGAAGAAACCGATCAGGAGCGCAGCATTCATCGCCATGAAATAGTACGGGAGACCGGCGGCCCCGAGACGGACATGCGAGCTGTCGGCAATGAACCCGGCGGCGGCGATCGCCACGAACGCAATTTCCATCGCGAAGACAACGGTGAAAAATGTCGATGCGGAGGCAAGGACGGCGGTCGCGGCAAAGGCGATGATCGCAAAAAACGGAACGAACCACCTGATCAGCTTGTGCGACCAGAGGGCAAACGAAGTGAAGCCGGTCCACGGAAGGAGCAGCGGCGCGAATTCGGCGATTCCGGCAAAATTCTGCGCGCCGATCCGCGCCTTCCGCCTGAATTCCCCTTTCATCGAACCTGATGTCTTTTCGTAGGCAAGCGCGTCCCGCGAGAAGATCACCCGGTACCCCTTCATCACGATCTTGAGCGGGATCAGGAAATCATCGGTCACGGACTTGTGGTCCGGGAGCGGGACAAAGAGCTCCCTGCGGATGGCGTAAACCCCCCCCGTGGCCCCGAGCAGCGTGAAGAGATCGCTCTCATTCCGCTTGAGCCAGTTTTCATACGACCAGTAGGAGACCTCACCCGATCCCCCGGCATCGGATCCTTCCGGAACCAGGCGGAGCTCGCCGCACACGGCGCCCACGCCGGGGTCTGCGAGCGAGCGGACGAGCCGCGCGATCGTTACGGGCTCGTACATGGTGTTCGCGTCAGAGAATACGACGACGTCGCTCGCAGCCGCACGGACAAGGTCGTTCAGCACCGGCCCCTTCCCCCGTCGCGCGCTGAACTCGACGACGGTCTTGCCAGGATGATCCCAGGCCGCGAGCAGCCTGTTTGTCCCGTCTGTCGAACAGTCGGAACCGAACAGGATCCTGAGCTTCTCACGGGGATATGCCGTTGCTTCCAGGTTGCGCAGCTTTTCCGGCAGGACCGCTTCCTCGTTGTAGACCGAAATGACGACGGAAACGGTGGGCGTGTATCCGTCGCGTGCGGCGACCGGACGTGCGCCGAATGTCCGGACGACGAGGGCCACGATGAGGGGATAGATGAAGTACGAATAGACGACGATCCCGATCGAGCCCCAGAAGAGGACTTCGGAAATTGACTGGCAGCTATGTACTGATAGGGCGTTCAATCGCTATAACTTCACGAAGTGAAACAGGCCGCACGCGTAGTCGGATTCATCAAGATCGCCCGGCCCGATACTCTGCCTCCAGCGGCGGTCGTCATCGATGCCGGAAAACTCGACGAGCTCGAGGCCCCGGAAGTACTCCAGGATCTGTCCTGCCGCATGAATCCGGTGGGCGTTGTAGCAGAGGCGTGGTCTCCCCGTAGGACACGAGAAGTAGAGATTCCCCCCTGGAGCCAGCACGCGGGCGAGCTCCGCGCAGGCCTTCATCGTCCCTTTCGGGTCAAGCGTATCGCCGTACCTGCCCAGCCCGATATGTTCGGCCACGTGGAGGCAGGAGAGGGATCTGACCGAATTGTCCTTCAGGGGGAGTGCGAGAATACTGCCGCTCACCGACTGAAATCCCGGAAGTTCCACCACGAGCGGCCGGATATCTATAA
>DATJPH010000136.1:0-7997 GCA_035506475.1 Bacteroidota bacterium
ACAAGCTGTATGTGAACGAAACCGTTCCCATCGGGGAAATCGGCCGAATCGCCAAGGATTTCCAGCGCATCCGCGCGAATATCGCGTTCCTGCTTCTCGCTTCAGCAAAGGACGAACTGGACCACGACCACCAGGTGGTCCTCAACCTCACAAGGCAGATGGACACGCTCAACACGGCGTTCAGCGGGACCATCTCCTCCCGGGAAATGCAGGAAGTGTTCGACAACTACATCCGCGCCCGTGCGACCTTTCTTCCGCTCCAGGACAGGATCATGACGACCGCAATGGCCGGAAAGAAGGATGAAGCCAAAACTCTGTTTCTTGTCGGGGATGCCCGTACCGCGGCACACGACATGGAATCAGCAATAGACCGGTTGATGGATTTAAAGCGTCAGAGCGGGGAAGCGAGCATCCAGAACAACAGGGCGACAACGTCTTCAGCGACGCTGACGGTCGCCGTGTTCTTCCTGATCGGCGTTGTCGCCGCCGTCACCCTGGCGTTCGTGGTCACACGCTCCGCGACGCGCACGCTCAGTGAACTCGTCAGGAGCGCAGAGGCAATTGCGCACGGGGACCTGACCGTCTCCATTGTGCAGCGCTCGGCAGACGAGACGGGCCAACTGGCGGGCGCATTCGGACAGATGGCGGCAAACCTGCGCGAAACGCTCCAGAGCCTCGAAGAGGTCTCCGCCGCCGTGGCGAGTGCCAGCAGCGAGATCAGCAGCAGCACCGAGCAGATGGCCGCCGGCGCACAGGAACAGACGAACCAGGCCGGAGAGGTCGCGAGCGCCGTGGAAGAGATGACAAAGACGATCGTCGAGAACTCCCGGAATGCACTGGCGACTGCGGAGACCGCCAAGACGGCAAAATCGGCGGCCGAGGAGGGGGGGAAAGTCGTCCAGGAGACCATCATCGGGATGAAACGCATCGCCGATGCAGTCGAGGGCTCAGCAACGACCGTCAGGACGCTCGGAGCGTCCAGCGACCAGATCGGTGAAATCATCGGGGTCATCGATGACATTGCCGACCAAACAAATCTCCTGGCGCTCAATGCCGCCATCGAAGCAGCGCGTGCGGGAGATCAGGGCCGGGGTTTTGCCGTGGTTGCCGATGAGGTACGGAAGCTGGCCGAGCGGACCACGAAAGCGACAAAGGAGATCGCCGCAAAGATCAAGACAATCCAGGCGGAAACTGCGGGCGCGGTCTCATCAATGGAGAAGGGAACGAAGGAAGTTGCCGCCGGGATTTCGCTCGCCGACAGGGCAGGAGCGTCACTCACGGAAATCGTGGGAGGCGCTCAGAAAGTCACAGAGATGGTCTCTCAGATTGCGGCCGCAAGCGAGGAACAATCCAGCGCGAGCGAACAGATCAGCAAGAACGTCGAAGCGATCAGCACGGTCACCGGAGAAACAGCGGCGGGAACAGAGCAGATCGCGAAAGCTGCCGGCAGCCTCAATCACCTGACTGATACACTCCGGCAGATACTCGCGCGATTCACGCTCCCGGGTTCGGAGTCACGCGGCGGCGACGGATCATCCGCCACCACGATCAGCGCACACACTCCTCCCACGTCGGACATCGCGGTACGCGCCAATGGAACGCTCGTGCCCCGGGGACGGGAATGAGGGCAGCGTGAATCTTTTCTCCATCACGGCGCGGCTCATCTCTCCCCCGCCCTTCCAGGACCCGGAGAAGAAGCGGATCGCCGGGATACTGAACACCAGTGCGCTCGCCATTCTGACCGGGCTCTGTACGCTCGCTCTTTACAGGGTCTTCACGGATCGGGCCCGGCTTCTCCTGCCGCTCGCGGCCATGTGCGGGGTCGCGCTCTTCTCGATCCTGCTCGTCCGACGGGGACTTGTGTCGTTCGCAGGGTGCCTCCTGCCGTCAGCCCTGCTCGCGTTCCTGATGTACATGCTCGTGACCAACGACGGCATCCATGACACGGGTGTCATCGCCTTTCCCGGGGTCCTTGTCCTCGCGGGGCTCGTCATGAAGAGACGGCCCTTTCTTGTCTTCACCGGCACCGCCCTGTTTTTCATCGCCGCATTGGGCTCGCTCGAGGTCAATGGTCTTATCCGTAACGCCTACAGTGCGGCAACGATGTATACCGACATCCTCGATGTCGTCGTTACTGTCGGCATCACGGCGCTCACCATCCGCCTGCTGTCGGACAACCTGCTCAGGAGCCTGGCGCGCGCCTCCCACAGCGAGAAAGCGATACGCACCCATGCGGACCAACTGCGGGAATCCGAACAGCGATACCGGGCACTTTTTGAAGGAGCGAACGACGCCATACTCATCATGAACGGCGAAGTATTCATTCAGTGCAACGAAATGACCCTTGCGACATTCGGGTGTGACGAACGCGCGGAGATCGTGGGTCATACTCCATGGGAGTTCAGCCCGCCGCTTCAGCCTGACGGCAGGGCGTCCAGAGAGAAGGCGATCGAAATTCTCGAGGATGTCAGCAAGGGAACGCCCCGCCGTTTTGCCTGGACGCACCGGCGAAAGGACGGATCTCTCTTCGACGCAGACGTTTCTCTCAGCTCGGTAACATCGGGCACGGAGGTGTTCCTGCAGGCCCTCGTCCGGGACGTCTCCGAACGCAACCGGGCCGAGGAGCGGATCGAGGAACAGGCCCGACTCCTTGACGTGGCACGCGATGCGATCATCGTCCGGGACATGAACGACACGCTGGTCTACTTCAACAGGGCGGCCCAGGAGCTGTACGGGTGGACGCTTGAAGAGGCACGGTCGATCCCAGCCGATCAGCTGGTGACAGACGGCTGCCGGGACAAGTTTCACCGCGGAAAGAAGGCCTTTCTCGAGAAAGGAGAATGGAACGGGGAGCTCCGCCAGAAGACGAAGGAGGGGAAAGAGCTTTTCATACAGACACACTGGACGCTCGTCCGGGACAAACGGGGGAAGCCGTCAGCGCGGTTGATCATTAACAGGGATATTACCGAGAAGCGGCTCCTCGAAGCACAGTTCAGGCGCGCACAGCGTCTTGAGAGCCTGGGAACGCTTGCTGGAGGAATCGCGCACGACCTGAACAACGTGCTGGCGCCGATTACCATGTCGCTCGAAATGCTCGACCGCAAAGTGAAGGATCCTGCATTGAAGAGGTATATCGCCTCGCTCGAGTCAAGCGCCCGGCGCGGCAGCGACATCGTCAAGCAGGTGCTCCTGTTCGCGCGCGGCTCGGAGAAAGAGTTCGCCCCCCAGCAATTACGGTACCTGATACGCGAGATCGCCTCGATTATCCATGAGACGTTCCCAAGGAACATTGAGCTCAGGTCGGACGTCGCAAAAGACCTCACATTTGTCGACGGGGACGCCACGCAACTGCACCAGGTGCTCATGAACCTGTGTGTAAATGCGCGGGATGCAATGCCTGACGGGGGTCAGCTCACCGTGGCAGCTTCGAATCTCAGGCTCAGCGAGACCGACGCGAAAGCGCTTCTCGGAGGGCGTCCCGGGGAGTACGTCATGCTGAGCATCTCCGATACGGGGACCGGGATCGCCCGGGAGATCCAGGAACGGGTCTTTGAGCCTTTTTTCACGACCAAAGCCCCCGGGAAAGGGACGGGGCTCGGATTGTCAACCGTGTACGCGATCGTGAAGGATCACAACGGGTTCATCAATCTGTACAGCGAGCCGGGGCAAGGAACCTGCTTCACGATCTATCTCCCCGCCGTTCAGCACAGGGAAGAAGCGGGATCTGCGAAACGGACTGCCGCCGCTCCTCCGGGCGACGGAGAGATCATCCTCCTTGTGGACGATGAGCAGGCGGTTATTGAAATCGCCAGGGAGCTGCTTGAGGTACACGGGTACAAGGTCCTCACCGCGACGAACGGGTCGGACGCCGTCTCTGTTTTTCGCGCGACGCCCCGCGGGCTTATCCGGCTCGTTCTGACGGATCTCAACATGCCCGGCATGGGGGCACTTGCGGCAATTGAAGAGATACGGTCCGTCGATCAAGACATCGACGTGGTCGTTGCAAGCGGTGTCATTCAGGATCTGAATCCGGGAAATACGATGGATCTCAATATTCAAGGATACCTGATGAAGCCGTACACGGGCGAGCGGATGCTGAGCATGATCCACGAGATTCTCGCCAAACGAGAGTACAGCTCTGGAAGATTTCGAAGCTAGATTGTATTTTGAAAGAAAACCGGGCTGACGAGGTGCCAGTGAAGAATCCGAACACGACCTTCCGGGCGAAAATCCTCTGTGCGGGATTCGCGCTCATGCTGCTCGTGGAGGGAGCGCGCGCAGGCGACACAGTTCTGACAATCGACGCAGGAAAGATCCACGGCGCGATTGAAACCCCCGGATCCGCCGTCCGCGTCTTCCGGGGGATACCGTATGCCCGCCCGCCTGTCGGGGACCTCAGATGGAGACCCCCCCAGCGACCACTCCCATGGAACGGCGTGAAAGAGTGCACCGCGTTCGGACCCTCATGCCTCCAGCCGGCGCAGAGGATCGTACGCGGGATCACCGGGGAACAGGGCGAGGATTGTCTCTACCTGAACGTCTGGACCGCGGCAGAGGCGGGAGAGAGGAAGCCCGTCATGGTGTGGATACACGGCGGGGGATTCACAATCGGGAGCGGGTCACAGGGAACGTACGACGGACTCCATTTCGCCGCGGACGGCGCCGTCGAGGTGACGATAAACTACCGGCTCGGCCCGTTCGGATTCATGGCGCATCCCGCACTGAGCGCCGAGTCCCCCTCCCGCGTCTCCGGAAACTACGGGCTCCTCGACCAGATCGAAGCACTCCGATGGGTGCAAAGAAATATTGCGGCGTTCGGCGGCGATCCGGGGAACGTCACGATATTCGGAGAATCGGCCGGAAGCGTGTCCGTGGGATGCCTCATGGCTTCACCGCTCGCGAAGGGGCTTTTCCAGAAAGCCATCATGGAGAGCGGCGTACCAACGAACCTTCCCCGGCTGCGGGGAGGCGGAGCAAGTGACTCGTCGACTGAGTCCGCAGGGGTGGAAATAGCACGCGCGGCGGGAATCGACAACCCGGAAGGATCATCAGGGGCAACGGCCGCCGCGCTCCGGAGCCTGCCGGCCGACAAGCTTCTTGCGTCAAGCCATCCCCGCATCGGGCTCCTGGGGGCGGGGAGAAGAATGGGGCCGACGGTCGACGGGTACGTGCTCCCCGGCGAACCGGTGGAGATATTCGCCCGGGGAGAGCAGAACGACGTCCCCGTGATACTCGGGTCCAACGCCGATGAAGGGACGCTCTTCATCCAGCACATCCCGATCAGGAAACCGGCGGGATACGTGCTCGCGGCAAAGCGGCTCTTCGGTGATTTTGCCGACAGGGTGATTGCGATGTTCCCGATCAGGAGTGCAGAGGACGTCAAACCGGAGATGGGACGTCTTGTCACCGTGGCCGCGTTCGTCGCTCCCGCACGCCGTGCAGCCCGCGCGCTGAGCAGGCACGGAGACCATGTCTGGCTCTATCATTTCACGCGCGTCGCGCCGGTGCTCAGAGAACACAACATGGGAGCAACGCACGGCGTAGAGCTCTTCTACGTGTTCAAGACGATCCCCCCGGGGGTAAGCGCTGGGGACGCCGACGTCGGACTGGCCGACAAAATGCACGGAGCCTGGCTTCGCTTTGCGGAAACGGGGGATCCGAACGGGGGAGGGCTCCCCGTATGGCCGGCCTATTCGGCGGCGAACGACACCTATTTTGATTTCGGGGACGAGCCCGGCGCCGGCGTGCACCTGATGAGCAGGGAGTGCGACCTTTTCGACGAAATCAGCGCGAGCCGCGCGCGGGGGACGGGGATCCAGGAAGAGTAACGGGATCCTGCATGATCGAGCGGTTCTCCATTTCGACGGTCTCATCGATCGTCAGCACGACGTAGTACCCCTTCCCCGCGGGGCCGCAGTTGGCGACCTTCTTCCCGGCGATCTCGTCCATCCCGCGGGCCTCGTGTATGTGGCCGCAGATCGTGGCGTCGGGTTTTCTTCTCAGTATGAAATCACGCACGGCGCTGCTCCCGACGTGCTTTCCCCCCTGCATCCGGTCGAGGGCGGTGTCTTTCGGCGACGCATGCGGCACGAAGACCTTCCAGCGGGCCGCGGCGACGGCCTTCCATCCCTTCTCTGCCCGGTCCGTGATCTCCCGTTCCGATATCTCATTGGGCGTGTTGAGCGGGGAGGCCGGGGCGCCCGAGACGCCGAAAAATCCCACATCACCGATCAGGACCCCCCTGGAATCTATCGAGACGCCGAGCTGCTCGAGCTTCCGCTCGAGAGGGAGCGGATCCATGTTCCCCGCGACGGCAAGGACGGGCTTGCCGAAGGCCTCAACGCGGCGGATCGCATTCTCGAGCTGGGTTGGAGTCCCCACGGTCGTGATATCGCCCGCGATGATCACAAGGTCGAACCGCCGCTCGAGGGCGAGAACACGCTCGACAATATCGATCGACCCGTGCATGTCACTGAATCCCAGAATGCGCATGAATCCTCACTTTCCAGAAACGTTCACCGCAACCTCACCCTCCCCGCCACAATGAATTACGGACGCGCCCGCCGTCCGCCTGTGGCACATCTCACACCGGGAAAATCACACCGGAACGGGCGCGCTTCCCGGCTGGATGCGGACCAAAAATTGGGTATATTGAAAACGGGTCCATCGCTCATATCAGGGAGAAATGCGTATGTGCCGGACAATCAGCGTGATCGTCATCGCCCTTATCCTCTCCGTCCCCGCCCTGCAGGCGCACGCGGGAGCGCCGGACCCGGCGAAAACGATACTCGACGCCGCACTCAGGGATGCGGGGGCTTCGCACAGGACCGTGTTCCTCATATTCCATGCCTCATGGTGCAGCTGGTGCAGGAAACTCGACGCCGTTCTTGAATCTCCCGATGTCAAATCTCTCATCGCCCGTGACTACGTCGTCGTCCGGCTCGACGTCCTGGAACGGGGCGACAAGATCGGGACGCTGGAGAACCCGGGAGGCCGGGAGATCATGACCCGGCTGGGAGGAGAGAAGAGCGGACTCCCGTTCTATGCCTTCCTCGAAGGGAGCGGCAAGAAAATCGCCGACTCGATGATCGAAGGACCCGGGATGGAAACCATCGGGTACCCCGGCAACGAGGAAGAGATCGCGCTCTTCGGCAAACTCCTGAAGAAGACCTCTCACAGGTTGACCGATGAAGACCGCGCCGTCGTCCTCAATAAATTCCGGAAGCAGGGGACATAGGAACAGGCGCCCCCTCAGTTGTTTTCAAACATGATGATCCTCCCCTCGCCCCCCGGCACGACGACGCTGCCAAGGGAGCCGAGCGTCGATCCGGGCTGGAACCCCGGGATCTCCGGCTCGCTGAAGAGCGCCGGCATGCTCCCCAGCCCGAGCGTACGGAGGTCGAGGCTCAGAGAGACGCTTTTCCCGGCCTTCCCCCAGTTCCCCAGCGCAAGGAGCGTCCGCGAGAGGCCCCTGTAGACAGTCACCTTCACCGAGTCCGACGAACACCGGACAGGCGAACGATCGTCCCAGTAGCCGATCATCTCCATCTCCTGGATCTTCACGCCGTCCCAGAACTTCCAGAGGGGATCGGGCGAGGAGCCCGTCCACCCCAGCCGGTTCGTTATCCCGTAGACCATTCCCCGCCATTTGTTCCCCCCGCCGGCAAGCATCTGTCCGGGAACGCCGAAAGGGATTCCCGAGACCTCCACAAGCCAGGTGTCGGGGGGAAGATCATAATCCCGCCCCTCGCCGATCCAGACGAGATCGACGTACGGGAGGAGATCCATGTAGATGTTCAGGCAGTTGGCCCAGCCGGCCACCTCGCAGAAATGGTTCCAGCTGTGAAGGTCGATCCGCGGCTCGGGCCGGCTGTCGTCGAGGATCTTCCGCGCCCGCTGCATCGTCGTGGGGTCCAGCGCACAGTCGTCGACATAGATGCCGTCGATCTGCAGGTTTGCCGCCATCCAGCGCAATCCCTCGATATAGAAGTTGTTCC
>DATJPH010000137.1:0-8321 GCA_035506475.1 Bacteroidota bacterium
TACGAACGACGTCCACTACCTGAAGCACGAGCACGCGCTGGCCCACAACATCATGCTGCTGATTCCCGATGCGAGCAGCACGAACACGCCCGACTATACGCAGCTCCGCTACCAGACCGATCAGGCTTACTTCAGGACAACGGCGGAAATGCACGCGCTGTTCAAGGATTACCCCGAGGCTCTTGAATCGACGCTTGAGGTGGCGGAGAAGTGCAACCTGCATCTCGAGCTCGGCAGGAACCACATGCCGCAGTTCCCGATACCGGAAGGCTCAGGTGCGGCCACGCTCGACGAGTACTTCGAAACGCTCACGCGGGAAGGATTCGCGAAGCGCTATCCCTCGGCGGACGACGGCCTGAAGGCAAGGCTGGAGCACGAGATATCCGTCATCAGGCGGATGGGATACGCCGGGTACTTCCTCATCGTCCAGGATTTTATCCGGGCTGCCCGGAGCATGGGGGTCTACGTCGGCCCGGGAAGAGGGAGCGCGGCCGGGAGCGTGGCGTCATATTCACTGGGCATCACCAACGTCGACCCGATCAAATACGATCTCCTGTTTGAACGGTTCCTGAACCCCGACAGGATCAGCATGCCGGATATCGACGTCGATTTTTCCGATACCAAGCGGGAGATGGTGATCAAGTACGTGAGGGAAAAGTACGGCCAGGATTCCGTCTCGCAGATCATCACGTTCGGGACACTCTCTTCGCGGGCGGTCATCAAGGACGTGGGACGCGTCCTGGGGATCCCCCTGGGCACGCTCGAATCGATCACGAAGCAGATCCCGGTGGAGCAGGGGAAAGTCCGTCCCCTTGCCGAGGCCCTGGAAACGATCCCCGACCTGAAATGGGTTGCGGAGAGCCCCGATCCGAAAATGCGGACGCTCATCGAGGCATCGATCGTCCTCGAGGGGATGAACAGGAACGCCGGCATGCACGCCGCGGGCGTGGTGATCGCGCCCGGGAACATCAGCGACTTCGTCCCGCTGTACAGGACGCCGCAGACCGAGGTCATGACGCAGTACAACATGAAAGACCTCGAGACCGCGGGGCTCCTGAAGATGGACTTCCTGGGACTGCGCACGCTCTCGGTCCTGGAAAACTGCCTCCGCATGATCAGCGAAAACCACGGCGTGTCGATCGATCTTGACGCCATCCCCGAAAACGACGCGGCGACGTTCGAGCTCTTCGCACGCGGGGATACGGTGGCCGTGTTCCAGTTCGAAAGTTCCGGCATGGCGGACTGGCTCAGGAAGCTCAAACCGACGTCGATCTCCGACCTTGTCGCGATGAACGCGCTCTACCGGCCCGGCCCGATGGAAATGATCGGTGACTTCATCGCCCGCAAACACGGGACGCAGAAGATCACCTACGTGCACCCGAAGCTCGAGCCGATCCTGAAGGAGACCTACGGGATCATCGTGTACCAGGAACAGGTGATGAAAATCGCGAGCGAGGTCGCCGGGTTCACGCTCGCGAAAGCCGACCTGATGCGCCGCGCCATGGGGAAGAAGGACAAGGCGATGATGGCCTCGATGAAGAAGGAATTCATCGACGGCGCGGCCTCGCTCGGCACCGCCAAAGCGCTGGCGGGGGAAATCTTCGACCTTATCGAGAAGTTCGCCTCCTACGGGTTCAACAAGTCGCACAGCGTCGCGTACTCGGTTATCGCCTACCAGACCGGCTACCTGAAGGCCCACTACAAGGCGGAGTTCATGGCGGCCACGCTCTCGTCGGAAATCGGGAGCACGGACAAGATCGTCAAGCTCATCGACGACTGCAGGAAGATGGGCATCGAGGTGCTCCCGCCGGACGTCAACGAGAGCGGCCTGGACTTCAAGGTCGTCGACGGCAGGATCCGGTTCGGGTTATGCGCGATCAAGAACGTCGGTGAAAGCGCGATCGATACCGTCATCCGGGCGAGAACGGAAAAGGGCTCGTTCGAGAACCTGTTCGATTTCTGCAGCGACGTGGACCTCCGACTCGTGAACAAAAAATGCCTCGAGAGCCTCGTGCAGGCCGGGGCGTTCGACTCCATGGGTTCCCACCGGGCCGAATACATGGACAACCTGGAGCGTGCGGCGGCATTCGGGCAGGCCAGCCAGGCGAGGGAACTGGAAGGCCAGTCGAGCCTGTTTGACACCGGAGGGCCGGCAACTGCCGGGAAGAAACAGTTCCCCGCGATGACACCGGCGCCCCCCTGGCCGGAATCGGAGAAACTGGCGCGCGAGAAATCCGTCCTCGGGTTCTTCGTCTCCGGCCACCCGCTCCTGAAGTACGAGCAGGAGATCAAGGAGCTCGCCACCGTGAGGCTGGGCGATCTTTCCGCATTCAGGAACAACAGCTCGGTGCGGGCGTGCGGGATCATCACGTCGGTCAAGAAGAAGATCGACAAGCGGAACAACACGATGGCCTTCATCGGGCTTGAGGACTTCACGGGGAAAGGGGAGTGCATCGTGTTCTCGGACGCCTTCACGAAGTACCAGGCGATCCTCCAGCCGGATTCCATGGTCATGGTCACCGGGAAAGGGGAAACCAACGGCGATCTGCTGAAGATCATCGTCAACGAGGTGCACCCGATGGAGAAGGTCCGGGAGAAGTTCACCAAGGGGATCATCCTCTCGATCGACGTGGACGACGTCAAGGAGAACACGATCGTCCGCCTCCGGCAGGTCATGGAGGAACACAAGGGGACCTGCCCCTGTTATTTCAGCGTCAAAAACGCCCATTCGACGACGATGTTTCAGTCGCGGCGGTTCAGCGTGGACGCATCAGGCAGGTTCGTCGACGAGGTCAGGCAGATGCTCGGACCCCACAGCATAAGGTTCACAAGCCAGTAAGGCGAAACCGAACACGTCAATCACGCACCGGCGGCCGGACTGCCGGGGCACAATGAAGGAGCTCAAATGAAGCCGATGGAAATCACCGATGCCAATTTTCAGAAGGAGGTTCTCGAATCGAAGGTCCCCGTCCTCGTCGATTTCTGGGCGGTCTGGTGCGGACCCTGCAAGATGATCGCGCCGGTCGTCGAGGAAATCGCGGGAGAGTACGACGGAAAGCTCAAGGTGGGAAAGGTGGACGTCGACAACAACCCGGAGGTGCCGCTCAAGTACGGCATCCGGAGCATCCCGACGCTGATGGTCTTCAAGGGGGGAAACGTCGTCGAGCAGATCATCGGGGCGGTGCCCAAGCGCAATCTCCTGGACAAAGTGACCCCCCACATCGGGGTCAGCTGAGCATCCCCCCCACGGGTTCCGGCAGAGGCCCTGGCGACGAGCGTCGTCAGGGTCTTTTTTTTCGCGCCCGCAGCACGCGGGGAGCGCTGCGCGGCCGGGGGGAGGCTGCTGGCGCGGCGCCGGCAAGGGGCGCTCCGGCTGCCTTCTCGATAACGACCTGCCCGTGCGAAATCCTCATGTACGAGAACTTCGAGGCGCGGGCAGGCGGAGTCCCCCATGCCGGATGCGTGATATCGTCCATCCCCGCCTCGTCCACGAGCTGCTTGACAAAGCCGACCACGCCGTGCACGTGACTCCGGAATTTCGTCCTGACCAGCCTGTTCATCACCCCCCGCAGAACCCTCCTGAGGGCCGGCCGGCCCTCGACCTGGGGGCCGGTGACGATCTTTTCGACGAACGGCCGGAAGCGGGAGCGAAACGAGGCGGCACGGTAGACGGGGACGCATGCCTTTCCGTCGGGCGAACCCCGCATGTAGCCGGTCCCCCAGTCCTCGATGACATACAACCCGCCCGGCTTCAGGTGACTGTCGAAGAGGTGCCAGAAACTGAGGGCCGTGAACTCGCCGATGTGAGAACAGTCGTCGATGATGATGTCGAATCCGCCGGGCGCCGTCTCCCGGCGCACCCGGTCGAGGAGCGCGGCGTCGTGCTGCAGGCCCCTGTACACGTGTATGCGTCCGCTCGGATCTTCAAGACGCACCGGGGCGATGTCGATCCCGGCGATCGTCCCCTTCGGGAAGTAGTCGCGCCAGAGCTCCAGTGAGCCTCCCTGGCTTATCCCCAGTTCGAGAAGGTGTACAGGCTTGTTCGCAAGCGGGCCGAAGAGACGTTCGTAGGTGCGGAAGTAGACGTCAAAGGCCGGCTTGTCCGTATTGTACCGACGCGCTTCAATTTTCTTTACCATCGTATTTTGGCGTTGGGAAAAGAACTGTTGTCAGTGAGGCTCTCCGTCTCCGCCCGCAAGGGCGTCGACGGACCTCACGTCCTGTCCGCGCCAGGCGGCGATCTGACCCACGATCATCCCGCGCACCCTGTCCCTGAGCTCCGGCACACGATCCGATGTCAGCCCCCGGGTCTCGACGGGGGGGAGGACGCGGAGCAAAATGTCCTGGGGGGGACCGAACTTCCAGCTTTTCTTCGGGAGGCAGTCCCGTGATCCTTCGATCACCACCGGGAGGACCGGCACGCCCGCCTTGATCGCAAGATGAAACGCCCCGTCATTGAACCTCCAGACCCGCCCGTCCGGCGAACGGGTCCCTTCCGGGAAGAACATGACCGAGCACTTCAGCTGCAGGCAGCGGTGCGCCGCCAGGAGCATCCGCGCCCCGCTCCGCCTGTCGGCGCGGTCGACCGGAATGTCGCCTGCCAGCCTCATCATCCATCCCACGAGCGGGAGACTGAAGAGCTCGGCTTTCCCGATCCACTTCATTTCCCAGGGGAGGTGCGAGATGATTGGAATGTCCGCCAGCGACTGGTGATTGCTGACCACGACGTACGGCCGGCGGGGATTCGCGATCTTCTCACCGTCGCGGTGCACCTGCCAGGAGGGATTGACACGCGTCATCGCCACCCCCAGGCGGCGGAACCACCTGCCGGTCGTGTAGCGGACCGGGTCAGGGTCAAAGAGGCGGATGAGGGCGAGCAGGGGGAGCCAGACCGCGATGAGCGCGGCGACGGCCCCCCAGACCCAGAGTGATCGAAGCGTCAATGCCATGGCCGTCCAATGTACCACTTTCCCCCCGTTTTTCCCAGCAGGCGGGAGCGCTTGATTTTCTCGCGGGGGATATTTATATTAATTCAAAATATTCCAATTCAAAATAATGCGGACAACGAAACGATACGGCAGGAAGACGGACCTCGCGCTGTCGCTCTGGGTGAAGCTCGCGCGGGCCTCCGCGACCTTCGGGCATCGGACGCTCGACGATATCAGGCTCTACGGCCTGACCCAGCCGCAATTCGGCGTCCTCGAATCGCTCGGCCACCTGGGGGAGGTCACGCTCGGCGAGCTCTCCCGGAAGACCCTCTCCAGCTGCGGGAATATCACCGTCGTCGTCGACAACCTGGAGAAGGAGGGGCTCGTCCTTCGGCGCCATTCCCGGGAGGACCGGCGCGTGATCCACGTCCAGCTCACCCCGAAGGGGAAGAAGCTGTTCACGACAATTTTCCCCCGGCACGCCCGGTGCATCGTTTCCCTGGCCTCGGTGCTCACCGAAGAAGAACAGGAACACCTGGGAAGTCTCCTGAAGAAACTGGGCACCTCGCTCGCCGCGCCGGTGTGAGACGGCGCCGGGCGGAGATCTGATGTTCACATTCAACAACAATCAACAGGGAGAGACACATCATGCGTCATCACATCTGGTTGCTTGCCGCCGCCATACTGGCCGCGTCGCCTCTTGCGGCAGCGACGACGTGGAAACTCGACAGGGCTCACAGCAGCGTGAATTTTTCCGTCGCCCACCTCGTCATCTCACAGGTCAGCGGCACGTTCAAGGATTTCGACGTGAGGTTCACGAACACGAAGGAGGACTTCTCCGATGCGACGCTGAGCGCGGAGATCCGCGCGGGGAGCATATTCACGGACAACGACCGGCGTGACGCCCATCTGAAATCCGCGGATTTCCTCGACGCGGAACGCTACCCGGCGATCACGTTCAGGAGCAGGTCATTCACGAAAACGGGGGACAACACGTTCAGGATCGAGGGCGACCTGACAATCCGCGACGTCACGAAGCCCGTGGTCCTGGACGGCGTCTACAAGGGCCAGGTGAGCGCGTGGGGAAAGACCGTCATCGCGTTCTCGGCAACGACCGAAATCAACAGGTTCGATTTCGGGGTCAAATGGGACGCGAAGATGGACGCGGGAGGGTTGATCGCGGGAGACAAGGTGAAGATCGACATCAGCTTCGAAGGCCAGAAGGAATAACGGTCTGCGACCTGAAGGGGGGAGCGCTTCGTTGAAATTTACGCGGCCCCTCCCTATATTGGGCCATTCACCATACTGGAGGAATCATGCCCCGGTCCCTGCGTTCACTCCCCCTGATGCTGGGGGCGCTCTTTCTTGCGACGTGCCTCTCCGTTTCCGGCATTTTTGCCCAGCCGCAGCAGCGAAAACGGTTCGGATCTCCCGGGACGGTCGAGCTGGGGGGGAGCATGACGTTCGCGGCGACACAGCCCGTCACGCAGGGGAAGACGGGGACGTGGGTCTACGACTTCTCCATGGCTCCGTACGTCGGCTATTTCCTGTTCGAAGGGCTCGAACTCGGGATCAACCCGGTGGGACTCGACGTGATAAGCGTCGGCGACCAGACCTCCACGCAGATCAGGATGCTCTTCGCCCCGTCCTACAATTTCCACACCGGGACGATGGTGACACCGTTCCTCGAGGGGCTTGCCGGCATCACGTCGGCCTCCCAAAAACTCTCCACGGGGACGGCCACGGAATCCGGGTTCACGTTCGGGGGGCGCGCCGGCATCAAGGTGGCGCTTGTCGAGAAGGGGATGCTCGTCATCGGCATCCAGTACCTGCAGGTCACGCTCGACCCGTCGGGCGCAAGCACGCGGTACGGATCGAACGAGCTGTCGTTCTCTGCGGGGTGGACGGTCTGGCTCTGAAACGGCGCTACCCCGCCTGGACGCGGCGGGGTCCCGCGTCGCGGATCTCGGCCGGGCAGCGCGACTCGAATTTCTTGAAGTTCTCGATAAACCTCGAGGCGAGCTCCCTGTAGCGCTGCATGTACGCCGCTTTGTCCGGCCAGGATTCACCCGGGTTCAGAACGTGGGGAGGGACATCCTCGCACGACTGCGGGACCGCAAAGCCGAAGACGGGGTCCGTCTTGTATTTCACGTCGAGGAGCCTGGTCCCCAGCGCGGCGTTCAGAAGCGCCCGGGTATACCTGATGCTGATCCGCTTGCCGATGCCGTAGGGACCGCCGATCCACCCGGTGTTCACGAGCCAGCAGTGCACCCCGTATTTCAGGATCTTCCGCTTCAGGAGGTCCGCGTAGAACGACGGGTGGTGGACCATGAAGGGAGCGCCGAAGCAGGTGCTGAACGTCATCTCCGGCTCCTTCCCCAACCCGACTTCGGTCCCCGCGATCTTTGACGTATACCCCGAGATGAACTGGTAGAGCGCCTGGTCGGGGGTCAGTTTGGCGATCGGCGGCATCACCCCGGACGCGTCGCACGTCAGGAGGATGATGTTCTTCGGGTGGCCGCCGAGTTTCTCCGGCACGGCGTTGTCGATGAACTCGAGCGGATAGGACGCCCGGGTGTTCTCGGTGATCGACTCGTCGTCCAGATCGATCATCCGGGTCACAGGGTCGAAGACCACGTTCTCGAGTATCGTGCCGAACCTCCGCGTGCCTGCGTAGATCTGCGGCTCGGCGGCCGCCGAGAGCTGGATAACCTTCGCGTAGCATCCACCCTCGAAATTGAACACCCCCTCGTCGCTCCACCCGTGCTCGTCGTCCCCGATCAGCCGCCGCTGCGGGTCAGCGGACAGCGTGGTCTTTCCCGTCCCCGAGAGGCCGAAGAAGATCGCCGCATCGCCGTCATTGCCGATGTTCGCCGAGCAGTGCATGGGCATGACGCCGTCGAGAGGGAGGAGGTAATTGAGAATCGTGAATACCGATTTCTTGATCTCGCCGGCGTAGGCGGTGTTCCCGATGATGCACATCCGCGCGGCGAAGTTCAGGACGATAAACGTGTTCGAGGGGGTCCCGTCGATCTGGGGGATCCCCTTGAATGAAGGGACGCAGAGGATCGTGAAGTCGGGGACGTGGCGGCGGTACTCCTCCCGTGTCTCCGGCAGGAGAAACATGTTCCTTGCGAAGTGACTGTGCCAGGCGAGCTCCGTGACGATCCGGATCGGCATCCGGTACGCCGGGTCGGCGCCCGCGTAACAGTCCTGGACGAACACGTCGCGCCCCTGGAGGAAACCCTGTATCCTGTTGTAAAGGTCGTTAAACTTTTCGGTGCTGAACGGGCGGTTGTATTCCCCCCACCAGATGTGCCCCTCGGTGCTCGCTTCACGCACGACGAACTTGTCGGTGGCGGAGCGCGCGGTGTGCTTCCCCGTGTTGGCAAC
>DATJPH010000138.1:0-3219 GCA_035506475.1 Bacteroidota bacterium
TTCTTCCGCGCCGTGACGGAGCCCGCGAGCTGCACGGCGCCCCCGTAGAGAAGGAACTTCTCCGTCAGCGTCGTCTTCCCGGCGTCAGGATGCGAGATGATCGCAAACGTCCGCCGCCGTTCTGTTTCCTCCCTGATTCCCACTCCGGCTTCCTTCAAAAAATATATCCTTTAATATACGGAAAAATCTCCCATCGCGCGAACCCGGGCACGCGCGGATTGACTTTCACGGCTTATGTGCCTAGTTTCACATGATCAGCGTGCACACCATTTCCGACCGGTCCACGTGAAAAAGCCGCGAACGATCCGCCTTGTCGCGCTCATTCTCATCCTCCTCGTCCTCCTCCCGCTCCTGGTCTTCACGGTGTACGAAGTCAGCGGGTCGAGTGCGAGTGAGTCGTTTGTCACTGACGTATACCGCAGACAGCTCGACGTTGTCCTCTTTTCCATCAACCAGTTTGCCTGGGATGTCGTCAATTCCTGGGCAAGCACCGTGGAAAACGCGTGGATCCCCTCCGACGGCGGCGGGACGTTCCCCAGGGCATTTGCCGGGGAGTTCCTCGGAAGGAACCCGGCGGTCGACGCGGTATTCCTTGCCGATTCCACCGGGAAGAAGATCTCCTTCGTGGCGGGGAATGCCGGAGACGGGGCCGCGCGCCGCGCGTCTCTGGCGTCCCGTCTGGCCTCTAACGAGCCCCTGGTGAACCGGTTGCTCATCCTCAGCAGGAAGAACTACCGGAAAATCGAGCCGCTCATGGTCCGGGATTCCTCCGGCCGCGCGAACGGAGTCGTTCTCCTGTTCGTCCTCCGCGATCTGCGGGGCCGCCCGGCGCTTGCAGGAATCAGGCTCCGCCCGGACAGGTTCGTGGAAGAAGTTCTCGCCGAGAGGATGCGGGAGGCGTCGGGAGCCGAATTCATCATCACCGTGACCCGGACGTCGAACGGGGAGCGGGTGTTCGCAAGCGGCGAAGTGCCGGGCGGTGAATCCGAACTGCGGCGGCAGCTCTGGCTCTTTCCCGACCTTGAGGCGGGGATCAGGCTCAGGGGAGAGACGATCCAGCAGCTGGCGCGGAGCCGCGTTTCGCGGGATGTGAAAATCCTCCTCATTCTCGATGTTGTCCTCCTCGTCGGCGCCTGGGTCGTGTACAGGAGCGTGAAGAGGGAGATGGAGCTGGTCCGGCTGAAATCCGATTTTGTGTCCAACGTCTCTCATGAATTGCGGACACCGCTCGCGCTGATCAGGATGTATGCGGAGACGCTGGAGATGGGGCGGCTGAAGGGGGAGGAGAAGCGACGGGAGTACTACGAGACGATCGTCAAAGAAGCCGAACGTCTCACCCGGCTTGTCAACAACCTCCTGAATTTCTCGCGCATGGAGGCGGGGAGGAGACCGTATGACCTCTCCCCGCAGGACCTGAACGCGCTCGTCGTCGGCGTCCTTGATTCATTTTCCCCCCACCTGAAGAACGAAGGTCTCACGCCCGTCGTGGATCTCGATCCGGGGATCCCCGCCGTCCGCGCCGACAGGGAGGCGATTCAGGAAGCACTCATCAACCTGCTCGACAACGCCGTGAAGTACGGCGGGAAGGCGAAGTACCTCCGCGTATCGACAGGCGTCCGCCTGGACGACGTCTTCGTTGACGTGGAGGACCACGGTCCCGGGATCCCGCCCGAGTACCGTGAGCGGGTGTTCGAGACCTTTTTCAGGGTTCCCGCGACGCGCAATGCCGGACAGCCCGGGAGCGGTCTCGGCCTCTCCATCGCACGGCACATCATGGAGGCGCACGGCGGGAAGATCACGCTGAAGAGTACGCCCGGCAAAGGGAGCACATTCACACTGGCATTCCGTTATGAGCACGATACTCGTCATTGAGGATGATCCAAAAATGCAGGCCGGGCTCCGGGATAACCTCGAGTTCGAAGGGTATACGGTGCGGACCGAGGGGGACGGCACCGCGGGCCTCAAAATCTGGATGGACAACGCGTTTGACTGCGTTATCCTCGACGTCATGCTCCCGGGGCTCTCCGGATTTGACGTCCTGAGGAAGGCCCGGGAAAAGGGGATTGCCACCCCCGTCATCATGCTGACGGCGAGGGGAGAGGAGATCGACAGGGTCCTCGGGCTGGAGCTGGGGGCGGACGATTACGTGACGAAGCCGTTCAGCCTCCGGGAGCTCCTTGCCCGCATCAAGGCAATCCTCCGCAGGAGCGAGGGGGGGAGTGCGGCCGGCGCACATGTCAGGCTCGGGGATTTTGAGGCGGACACCGGTTCGTACAACGCAACAAAGAACGGGGATCCGGTGGCCATGACCCCGAAGGAATTCGAAGTCCTGAAATTCCTCTGGGAGCACCGCAACCGCACCGTCAGCAGGGACCAGCTTCTCACGAACGTCTGGGGATATGACGAGTCCGTCAGCACCCGTACCGTGGACAATTTCATCCTGAAACTCCGTCAGAAGATCGAGGAGGACCCGGCCGACCCGAGGCATATCGTCACAATTCACGGTACAGGGTATAAACTGATCGTTTGAGCGCCCCCGGATGGCCGGGGTCCCGTTCGTGACAATTTGTGACAAATTCTGACCGTACGCTCACATCTTCCTCGCGGGGAATGAGTATGTATACGTGTCCACATACTCAATATGTACAACATCTATCCCCCGGAGGGCTCCATGAAAAGCAACGCGTTGATACTTGCAGCCGTTCTGACGGCAGCACCGTTTTCTCCGGCAATGGGCCAGTCTCCCGACCCGATCGCGGAGAAATCCGCCGCCGGCCCGGCTGGCACGACGGTGACCGATATCTGCCGGTGTGAGCGCAACTACATCGGCTGTCTGAAGGATGCGAACGACGGCGTGGTAGAATCCGCGATCGCCCAGAGCGTCAGGATGAGGTGGGCGCTTCCGGCCGCACGCTTCGACGATCTGAGGAATGCCCTCGGGTCGCTTGCCGCGACGGGAAAAACCGCGTCGATCCGGTACAAGGCATACCTGGCCGGCCTTGTCTTCGATTCGCCCTCGATATTTTTCGGGGAGCGGGAGCAGTCGTACGCATGGGATGAGGATCTGTTCGCTGCCCTGAGCAACCGTGCGGAGAAGGCGCTTCTCGGTTGCAACAGCGGCAGTCCACGTTGATTCGCTCGGAGGGCTGCACATGAAAACCGGACATGTTCTGCTGTGGAGTTCCTGTGCGCTGGCACTGCTGACGACCCTCCCGTTTC
>DATJPH010000139.1:0-2163 GCA_035506475.1 Bacteroidota bacterium
GGCCCCGGAGGAGATCGCCTGGGACGGCATCGACGACACCGGCAAGCACGTGCCCGACGGTCAGTACACCGCGACCCTGAACGTGAGCTACGTCAACGGCAATACCCCGCAGGCGGTCAGCAACCCGTTCTTCGTCGATACGAGTGTGCCCCAGATCGACGTCTCCTCGGACGCGCTGCTCTTCTCTCCGACAGCGGACAGCAAGCTCGCTGCGGTGACTATCAAGCAGAGCTCGAGCGACGAGGACCTCTGGGAAGGAGAGATGCGCGATGCGGGCGGCAAGCACATCCGCGGCTGGTTCTGGAAGGGCAAGGCCGCCGACTTCTCGTGGGACGGGAAGGACGAGAACGGGAACCTCATGGCCGACGGGTACTACACGTACGTCGTGAAGTCCCAGAGCAAGGGCGGAACGACAACGACGAAGCAGCTCTCGGGAATCCAGATCGACACGCGGCCGACCCCCGTGTACGTGACCGCCGGCTCCGACGGGTTCTCCCCGAATGGTGATGGTTTCCGCGACACGATGTCCTTCAACGTGATCGTGTCCCTGAAGGACGGCGTGAAGTCCTGGAAGCTCGCCATGGTGGAGGCTGCCGCGGGCGAGCAGAAATCGTTCGGCGGCACCACGGCCGTGCCGGCAACGGTGACCTGGGATGGAAAGGACAACGCCGGCATCAAGGCGGCGGTGGACGGCCTGTACACGGCCGTGCTGACCGTTGAGTACTTCAAGGGGAATGTTGCCACGGCGAAGTCGACGCCATTCCGTCTTGCCGTGACCCCGCCGAAGGTCGACGTCTCCATCGGGCCTCTCCCGTTCTCACCGGACAACGACGGGGTGAATGACGAGCTCACGATCGGGCTGAAGGTGGACGACCCGGTCCCGGTGGACAGCTGGTCCATCACGATACTCGACCCCGAGCAGCACCCCTTCACGAGCTTCGCGGGCAAGGGGGCGCCCACCGAGCAGATCATCTGGAACGGAACCTCGAGCACGGGCGAGCTCGTGCAGTCGGCGGAGGACTACCCGCTGACATTCACGCTGAAGGACACTCTCGGGCTCACGACCTCGGTCCAGAAGACGATCCCGGTTGACATCCTCGTCATCAAGGACGGGGACAAGCTGAAGGTGCGCATCGCGAGCATCACCTTCCAGGCCAACACCCCCGACTACGTGAACGTGGACGCGGACAAGGCCGCAAAGAACGCATCGACGATCTCGCGACTTGCCGAGATCTTCAAGAAGTACGCGAAGTACAAGATCCAGATCGAGGGGCACGCGAACCTCATCAACTGGGACAACCCGGCGAAGGCGAAGGTGGAGCAGGACCAGGAGCTCCTCCCGCTGTCCAAGAAGAGGGCGGACGCCATCCGCGACGCGCTCATAGCGCAGGGGATCGACGCCGCGCGGATCACGACCGTCGGTGTCGGGGCTGCGGAGCCCATCGTTCCCTTCTCTGACCTTGACAACCGGTGGAAGAACAGGAGGGTGGAGTTTGTCCTCGTGCGCCAGTAAGCGGGGGAGTGCGGGTCTCCGCGCATGACCCCGCTTTCCCGCCGACTCCTCCTCTGGGGAGGCATTGTCATCGGGGCGATCGCCTGCCTGGCGGTCGCCTTCCTCATTCTCGACGGGAGCCCCCGGGCTTCGGGGGGGAAGGACCGTCTCTTCACGATCGAGAGGGGTGAAAGCCTGTCGATGATCGGCAGGGCGCTCCGCGCCGACAGATTCATCCGCTCGGCGCGGCTCCTCTCCATAATCGGCAAGGTGACGGGGACCGAGGGCGACTTCAAGGCGGGGGCGTACCGTGTCCCGGCCGGGGCGTCGACAATTGCGATCCACCGTCTCCTCGTCCAGGGCGCCCAGAGCATCGGGAAGGTCACGATCCCCGAAGGGTGGACGGTCGGAAAGATCGCCCGGCACCTCGAGGCGGAAGGGGTCTGCACGGCGGCCGATTTCCTGGCCGCGGCGCGCTCCCCGACCCTCATGGGGGAGTTCGGGATCTCGGGAAAGAGCATGGAGGGCTACCTCTATCCCGACACCTACCTCGTCCCGCGGCCATTCCCGGCGCCGGCGATGGCCGAGCTCATGGCCCGGACCTTCTTCGACAACCTGAAGCGTATCGAGCCGGGATGGAAAACCGCGGGGCAGCCCGGGCTGCGCGACCG
>DATJPH010000140.1:0-2709 GCA_035506475.1 Bacteroidota bacterium
TATAATCAAGCCCCACAACCGACGGGGACCATTGCCTTCATGGCCGCCGCACATTGTTCGATCGGATGGTAATGCCGACAATAATAACCCATGGAATAGTAGGGCTTGCCGGAGGGAAAACCCTTATTCCGGAAGGAAAGGGCTCCGCCCCGTTCTGGATACTTTCCGTGCTCTGCCCGGTCCTCCCGGATATCGACGTCGCCGGATTCAGCCTCGGCATATCCTACGGAACGGAATTCGGGCACCGCGGGATCACACATTCGTTTTTCTTCGCGGCCGTCGTTGGCGCCGTTGCAGCGGTCATCGTATATCGGGCCGCGGGCGGAGGACAATTCACGTATCTCAAATGGTCTGCATACTTCTTCCTCCTCACGGCAACGCACGGCATTCTCGATGCCTTCACCGACGGGGGCATGGGAGTGGCATTTTTTGCACCTTTCAGCCAGACAAGGTATTTTTTCCCATGGAGACCGATCCGCGTGGCTCCGATCGCAGTATCGCGGTTCTTCTCGCAGGGGATGATCCCCCTCCTGTTGAGCGAGGCTCTCCTTGTATGGGTTCCTGCCGGGGCACTGGTCTTACTCCGCCTGAAGTTGGGAAAAGGAAACTCTCGGCGTTTCTCATAATATACTCCTGGTGGGGATTTTGCGAATGGGGCTCTACATTCACTGGTTTTTTCGACACACGCAATTGGAGTGAGCATGGAAAAGGTCAAACTGGGTTCGCAGGGCGCGGTCGTCTCCCGGATGGGGCTCGGCTGCATGGGGATGAGCGAGTTCTACGGCGAACGGAACGATGCGGAATCCGCGGCAACGATACTCCGGGCACTCGACCTGGGGATCAACTTCCTCGACACCGCTGATGCGTACGGCATCGGCGACAACGAGGAACTTGTCGGCAAAGCGATCCGCTCGCGCCGCGAGCAGTTCTTCATCGCGACAAAGTTCGCCAACGTGCGGAAAAAGGAGGACCCGTCATTCTGGGCGATCAGCGGCAGGCCGGAATACGTCCGTGCAGCATGCGATGCCTCGCTCAAACGGCTCGGCGTGGACTATATCGATCTCTACTACCAGCACAGAGTCGACCCGAACACCCCCGTGGAGGAAACGGTGGGGGCGATGGCGGAACTCGTGAAGGCCGGGAAAGTAAGATACCTGGGCCTGTCGGAGGCTTCCCCTTCGACAATCCGGCGCGCGCACAAGGTCCATCCCATCACAGCGCTCCAGACGGAGTACTCGCTCTGGGAGCGGCACGTGGAGGACGAGATTCTTCCTACGATACGCGAACTCGGAATCGGGTTTGTCCCCTACAGCCCGCTGGGACGCGGATTTCTGACGGGCGCAATCTCCAAACGGAGCGACATCGGCGCGAAAGACTTCCGGGCAGAGAGGTATCCCCGGTTCTCCGGTGAGAATTTTGAGAAGAACCAGGTCCTCGTACGCCGGATCACGGCAATTGCGGATCGGAAGAAGGTCAGGCCCGGCCAGCTCGCGCTCGCCTGGGTTCTCATGAAGGGGAAGGATGTCGTCCCCATTCCCGGGACGAAGAGGAGGAAGTATCTTGAGGAAAATGCGGCCGCGGCGACGATCGCCCTGACCCCGGCAGAGATGGCGGAGCTGGAAGCCGCAGTCCCCATGGGCGAAGTCGCGGGAGACCGTTATACCCCCGCGAGCCTGAGGTGGATCGACAGGTAAACAGAGGAGACGCACAAGATGAAACACCCGACGATCCCGCTGCTGCTTACTCTCATCCTTGTTGCGTCTGCCGCCGGGGAATCCGCCGCGCAGGCCAAAAGCGCCGGAGCCGCGAGGCGCGATTCGGTGATCGACGCCGCAAGGGAGATTATCGGGCTGCAGACATACTGCGCGCTCATCACCGTCGACTCTTCGGGGGGACCGAGCGTGCGGACGATGAACCCGTTTCCGCCTGACAGCGATATGACCGTCTGGATCGCCACAAACAGCAGGAGCCGGAAGGCCGCGGAGATACGGCAGAACTCCCGTGTCTGCCTCTATTACGCAGACCACGGCCGCGCTTCGGGGTACGTCGCAATCAAGGGACGAGCCCTGCTCGTCGACGATATGAACGAGAAATTGAAACGGAAACGTCCCTACTGGGATCAGGCTTTCCCGGACTGGAAGTACCTGGTCCTGATCAAGGTAATCCCCGAGAGGCTGGAGGTCATCAACTACAAGCGCGGCATGCTCAACGATACGATCACATGGCGTGCCCCCTCGGCCACGTTCGGTGATCGGACAACCGGCGCCGCCCTCCCGGATTGATCAGGCCCGCCGGAGAAGGAGGAGAAATGCACCCATACAGGATCGCGTATGTCGCCGCAATCGCGCTTATGGCGATATCCTGCGACCGGGTCAATTCTCCCATTGTGGATCACCAGGCGAGGGTGAGCACATCGTTCAGGCTGGCGGACACGACGGGGGTCCCCTCGACGGCCTTTCACGCAGGCGAGTCGATCGACATGACCTGCGTCGTAAGCAACACGTCGAACGTGGACGTCGTCTATCATCAACCCTCCCCCGCCATCCTGTTCCGGATCGGCAGGGGCGACAGCACGATCGCTTCGTCCACAGACGGGCTCGCCTTCCCGCTTGTCATCGTGAACGGGATACTGACGAGCGGCAACAGCATCACGGACATCTGGAGAGGTCCTAACACCAGGGGAAGGATTCCGCCGATTACGCTCCCGGC
>DATJPH010000141.1:0-3587 GCA_035506475.1 Bacteroidota bacterium
CGGAGCTGTTCCTCCATCTGGCTTTCGAGCGTCGTGTCCCGTTTGACGGCGGCGTAATTAACCACGGTGCCCGCCGCGTCCCGCACGGGCGAAATCACCATCTCCTCCTGGTACTTCGATCCGTCCTTGCGCCTGTTGACGACCCGTCCGGACCAGACCTCCCCCCGCAGGAGCGCGGCCCACATATCCCTGTAGAATGCGGCAGGTTGCTCGCCGCTTTTGAGCATCCGGGGATTCTGGCCGAGCACCTCGTCGCGCGAGTAGCCCGTGAAGCGTTCGAACGCGGGGTTGACGTACTGTATCGTCCCGGCGGCATCGGTGATGAGTATCGCTTCGTGCGCCTGTTCCACCGCGGAGAACAGACGCGTCCGTTCTTCTTCCGCCCGTATCCGGTCGGTGATGTCGCGGCCGACGACGATGACCTTTTCGGGCTTGCCGTCGGCATCCCGGATGACGTTCCCCTGCGATTCGATATAGCGGACGCTCTCGTCCTTCCCGCGGAGACGGTACACGATGCGGCTGCCGACGCCGGTCTCGATTGTTTTGCGGAATATGTTCCTGACCATGTCGCGGTCGTCGGGGTGAACCTCTTCGAATGAATCGGTGCCGCGCAGCTTCTCGCGGGCGCCGAATATCGCCTCGTAGGAGGGGCTGTTGTAGAGGCGGCGTCCGTTCAGGTCAAGGACTGCGATCAGATCGTCGATATTGGCCAGGATGAGGTGGAGGAGGCGTTCTGTTTCCGAAGCACGTTCTTCCTGTTTCATGACGGTACCTCATTCTCTGTGCGCTCGCCGACGTCAATGATCCCGCGGATGACGCGGAGGATATCGGCGGGCTGGTAGGGCTTCTGCAGGAAGGCTTTCGCGCCCAGTGAGAAGAGCTGCGACTTGAGGTCCGGGTCGAGGTACCCGCTGGCAAGGACGATGCGGGCAGAGGGGTCGATCTCCCTGATCCGGGCGAACAGGTCCTCCCCCGACATACGCGGAAGTCCCATGTCGGTGATGATGGCCTTGATGGCATCCCTGTGGCTCTCGTAGCACTCGAGCCCCGCCACCCCGTCTTCAGCCTTCAGGACGGTGTAGCCGTAAGACTCCAGAAGCTCGGTGAGGAGATTCCGGAGGGGCTCCTCGTCCTCCACGATGAGTATCGTTTCGTTCCCGCCGACGATCGATTCATTCCGCTTCTCCGGCGCGGCGAGTCTTTCCTCAGGGTAGGCGACAAGGTAAATGTGGAACGTCGTCCCGGCGCCGGGGGATGTGACGAGGTCGATCATCCCCATGTGGCTTTTCACGATGCCGTAGGCGACCGCGAGGCCGAGTCCCGTCCCCTTTCCCGGGGGCTTCGTCGTGAAGAAGGGTTCGAAAATCCTGCTCCTGACCTCCTCGCTCATCCCGCAGCCCGTGTCGGCCACGGAGACGCGGACGTACGTGGGCGCGACGGCGTCCTTGAAGATCTTCCGCACTTCTTCGCCGGAGAGCGTCGTTGCCGCGATCGTGATGCGGCCGGTTTTCGTCTTCCCTTCCGGGAGGAGAATGGCATCGCGCGCGTTGATGCAGAGGTTGAGAAGCATCTGGTAGAGCTGCCCCGAATCTCCCTGGATGATGGGGAGATCCGGGGGGATGTCCGTCACAAGCTCGATCGTTTTTTCAATGCTGTGCTCAAGCACCCGCGTCAGTTCGTCGGCCACGTCCGCCAGGGAGAGCGGGCGGAGCTGGATCTGTCCTTCACGCGAGAACATCAGGAGCCGCTGGGCGACGTCCGCCCCCCGGTTCACCGCGGATTCGCTGATCTCGATATACCGCATGTGCGACTGGTCTGTCACGCGGGATTTCAGGAGGGCGAGCCCCCCCTGGATGACGCCCAGGACGTTGTTGAAATCGTGCGCGATCCCTCCGGCCAGCTGTCCGAGGCTCTCCATCTTCTGCGACTGGCGGAGACGGCGCTCCATCTCCAGCTCGTGCGTCATGTCCCGCTGCACGGCGACGTAGTTGACGATCACGCCTGACGAATCGCGGACCGGCGAGATCACCATCTCCTGTTCGTACAGGGAGCCGTCTTTTCTCCGGTTGGTGATGTGGCCGGACCAGACCTCCCCCCTCCGGATCGTCCCCCAGAGGGCCGCGAAGAACGCCCTGTCGTGGTTCCCGCTCCCGAGTATGCGGGGGGTCCTGCCGAGGACCTCGAGCCTCTCGTAGCCTGTGATTTTTTCGAACGCGGGGTTAACGTACACGATGCGCCCGTCTGGCTCCGTGATGAGCACCGATTCGGCGGCCTGGTCCACCGCCATCTTCAGCCGCGCCCGTTCCTCGTCCCCGTGCTTGCGCGCCGTGACGTCCCTGTCGATTCCCCTGTACCCGCGGAACCGGCCGCTTTCGTCGAAGACGGGGACGCCGCTCGTCTCAAGGACGATCGTGCGGCCGTCCTTTGTCACGTGGCGGTTCTGGAAGCCCGAGAACGGCTCTCCGCGCGAGGCAAAGCTCATCATCTGGAGTCCGAATTCGTGCGCGTCGGGCGACTGCATGAAGTCCCGGGGGCGCTTCCCGAGAACCTCCGTCGGGTCGAACCCGAGGAGATCCCTGACCTTCGGACTGGCGTAGGTGTAGCGGCCCTCGGCATCAGTCTCCCAGATCCAGTCCGGGATTGCCTCCACGAGCGAGCGGAACCTCTGTTCGCTCCTGTAGAGGGCATGCTCGGCCTCCTTGCGGCGCGTGATATCGGTGAAGCTCGTCACGACGGCGTACGGGAGCTCGCCGCCGGACCGGAGAAGCGGCTGCGTGTTGATCGAAATCCATCTCCGGTCTCCTGCGCCGGTCCGGAAACCCAGTACGGCGTCGGCGCACGGCGTCCCGGTGACGAGCGAGACCATGGCCGGGTACTCCCCGGGAAGGAAGGGGGTACCGTCTTCGTGAACAGGATCGACATTGTTTTTCAGGTAAGGCCACCCGGGGAGTTCCTCGGCGGAAAGTGCCAGTATGCGGAGCGCGGACGGATTCCAGCTTGTGAGCGTTCCCCGGGCGTCGTGAAGCATGATGCCGTCGCCCATTCCGGCGATGATCGTCCTGTGCCGTTCCTCGCTCTCCCGGAGCGCGGCTTCAGTCCGTTTCCGGCCGATCGCCGCCGCAATGTGCCGGGAAATGTATGTCAGTATCTCCTGTTCTTTTCGTCCGTACCGGATCGAATCTGAGTAGCTCTGGACGACGATGACGCCGACTGCCTCATCCCCCTCGATGAGGGGCACGCCGAGCCAGTCGACGGAGGCCCCCCCGATAAGGACGACGTCCCCCCGGTCCACCAGGTCCTGGAAGACGTCGGGCGTGGCAAGCAACGGCTGCCCCGTGCGGAGGACATATTCCGTCAGTCCCCGTCCCGGTTTGTGGGGCGACGGGGGAGGGTCAAATTCATCGACAAAATACGGGAACGTCAGATCCCCGGTGGTCCGGTCGAAAAGCGCGATATAGAAATTCCGCGCGTACATCAGCTCGCCCAGTATCGCGTGGACAGCCGCATAGAAATCCGCCAGGTTTGTGACCGAACTGGCCTGTTCAGTTATCCTGTAGAGCGCATGTTGAAGGGACTCCGCGCGTTTT
>DATJPH010000142.1:0-3442 GCA_035506475.1 Bacteroidota bacterium
TATTGAGAAGCTTGTTGTAGCTCCCCGCGTTGTTCGACGAGTTGTCGTGCCCCCCGATCCCCCAGTCGACGTACTCCGCGAAGAGCGTGCTGTCGTAGTCGGTCGTCCCCATGTTCGTGATCTCGTAATACCAGAAGATCACGTCCTCGGCGAGGACCTGCGACCACTGGAACCCGCGGGCATGGACCTGCATCCCCAGTCCTCCCCGGGTCGAGTCCGCGGCGTCGGGATGGAAGAAGTGCGGCGACTGTATGTACTCCCTGTCGGCATCGTCGTCGAAGACAAAATACGTCTCGAGGTCCGCGTTCTGGACCCCCCTGCCGAAGAAGCCGTTCCACGAGCCGTCCCACGAGGAGGGGCGGTCGGGCCAGTGCACGGGCCAGGTCTCGGGACTCGTGCTCTGCGCCGGGGACCCCTGGAACGGGTTCGCGTAATTGGGGAGCGGCTGCCAGCCGTACGTGACACCGGTGGCCGGGTTGTACCGCGTGTACTCGTAGTAGTTCGTCTCCAGCGGGTGGATCGCCGCGCCCTGCGCGTCGACGGCAGCCGCCTGGACGATGACCGCGACGCCGTCAATATACGTATGGTTCGTGTTCTTCGGCCAGACGCCGCTTATCGTGGGCCAGTTCTTCCAGTCGGCGATTTCGCCGAAATTGTAGTAGACGGTCGCAACGAGATTCCCGTCCATGGTCGCGTGCCTGGTTTCGTTCACATTCCCCTTGTTCTTGTCGACTACGGTCTGAGCGGCTGCGACGCAGACCGACAGAACGGCGGCAACAAAGGCGAGAAGAGTGCGGGTCCGTATCATAATCATGCTCTGGCTAGAATGAGAATGCAGCGCCGAGGATCACCTGGCGCGGCGCCGAATAGAAATCGGGGCGCGTGTAGTACTGCGCGAGCGTGTTGTCGCCGCGCACCACCGGTTGTTGCTGGGTGAGTGCAAGCGTATACCCCGCGCGCCCGGTGTCGCCGAACACGTTGATTTCGTTCGCCGTGTCGAAGAGATTGTACACCTTCAGGAAGACAGAGAGACGGAAGTCGCCCGGGAGCTTCAGGTACTTCGTCATGTAGAGATCGAAGTTGTAGAACCCCGGCATGTTGTCGCTGTTTTCAAGGCCGGTCCTCTGGTTCTGGAGCGAGGGGGTGTACGGGAGGCCCGACCCCGCGCGGCCGATCACGCTCGCGATGAAATCGTCCGGCGTCCCGAACGTGAGCGTCACGTTGAGGGAATGCCTCCTGTCCCAGGCGAGCGGGACGAGCTCCTTGTTCACGTCGATGGGCGGGGAAGCGGTAACCTTGTTGTAGGCGTCGTTCGGGTCCGAGGCATCCCCTTTCGCGACCTGGAAGGTGTAGTCGAGGTTCACCCCGAACCCGTTCGTCAGCCTTTTCTCCAGCGAGAAGGTGAATCCCTGAACAGCGCCGTAATCCTGGTTGATGTACTCGCCGAATTTCGCAAAGTTGTTCTTGACGTGGATCTGGAGCGCGAGGAGGTTCCGGATGTCCTTGTAGTACCCGGTGACCGTGATCCCGAGCTCCGCCCCGATCTGCTGCTGGAGCCCGATCTCGTACATCGTCGTGCGCTGCGGCTGGAGGTCGGCATTGCCTATCGTGTTCCCGACGAAATCAGGATAGACGCCGGTCAGCGCGATCCGCTCGTTCGGGTTCTTGTACAGGAAGTCGAACGCCGGAATCTGGAAGAAGTGCCCGTAGGAGAGGTGCACCGCCCCCTTTTCGGAGATCGGGTAGGAGATTCCGATCCGGGGCGACACCTGCTGCTTCACGGTTGCCTTCCTGAAGTACTGCGGGGGGAACGCCGAAGGGTTGTAGTTGTCGAGCGCAGCGATGCTGTCCGCATTGAGAAGCACATTCGCGTCGGGCTGGAAATAGTCCCACCGCACGCCGACATTCACCACGAGGTAGTCCAGCTCGATCTTGTCCTGCGCGTAGAGAGCCAGCTGGTAGGGATGGTTGTCGTACACGTTGAAGTCGAAGGCCCCGGGCTGGGGCATCGTTGGGACCTCGTTCGTCGCCGCGCTGACGATGATCTGATAGTCGGTATACTGGAGGTGGTTCAGCCTGACCTCCGCCCCCGCCTTGACCTGGTGCACGGAGGAGACCTGCGCGGTCATGTCCGCCTTCCCCGTCCATGTCGTGCTCGTGTGGTTGAAATGCCAGTTCTGGGTGCCCCCGGTCAGAAAGGCGTTTGCGCCGGCCTGCTGCATGACCGTGGGGTCGACGTAGCCGGGGTCAATCACGAGGTCGCCGGGACCGGTCGGGTTCGGGAAGACGTACTGTTTGTACTCCGTCCGGAAATATGACCCGCTCAGGTCGAGGAACGCTGCGTCGCTGAAGACGGCGGTGTAGCTGGCGCTTCCCAGGTATCCTTTCTGGTGATAGGTGTAATCGCCGTCAGGATCAAGCCGGAACTGGTGGTCGTAAATCCTGTAATCGTGATTCTGGAACATCCCGTTGATGGAGAGGTCCTTCGCCCCGCCGAGATCGACGGAGAGTTTCCCCTGCACAGTGTACCGTTTCGAGTCGTTCATCGGGACGTAGGCGCCGTCGCCCGTCGCGCCGATATGCCACTCTGAGGGGTTGTTTGCGGAAAAATTCGACGAGTCCCGCGGGTTGAACACCCTCCTGCCGTAGATGTATCCCGCGTCGTAGAGGTACTTCCCTGAGGCAAAGAACTTCAGCACGTTCCCGATGACGGGACCGCTGATGCTCCCCTGGAAATTGTACAGCGTGGAGGGGTCCACCCTGTCAATATGGGGAAACAGCGAACTGCGGCCGCTGAAGTAGCCCCCCGTGTACGCGGAGATTTCGCCCGTGTAATGGTCCGCAGCCACTTTCGTAATCTGGTTGACGACGCCGGAGAGCGCTTCGCCGTACTCGGCGTTGAACGTCCCGCTCAGGACCTGGATCTCCGCGATGCTGTTGAGTTCCGCCTCCATCGAGGATTCACCCGAGAAGACGTCGTTCACTGAAACGCCGTCGACGAGGTACTTCACCTCGCCGGAACGGCCGCCGCGGAAATGCCCTTCGACGACGCCGGCCTGAAGATTGACGACGGCGGCGACGTCCTCGAGGGGAAGCTTCGCGATCTGGTCACTCCCGACGCTTGCAACCGTTGACGTCAGGTCTTTCTGCACGATCGGGCGCGTCGCGGCAACCACAACCTCGCCGAGCTCGACGGACTGCGCCTGGAGAGTTATCAGTACGCGCGTCGTTTGATCGGCCGTCACGCGGACGTTGCCGATGACAACGGGAGAATAGCCTACGGCGGATGCCTTCACCTGGTAGGTCCCGGGAGGGATGTTCAGGATGAAGTACTCGCCGTCAATATCCGATGCGCCACCCAGCTGCGTCCCGACAACGACCACGTTGACGCTCGGGAGGGCTTCCTTCGTCTGCGCGTCAGCGATCTTGCCGGAGATTTTGC
>DATJPH010000143.1:0-12924 GCA_035506475.1 Bacteroidota bacterium
TCATACTCCTCAACGCCCGGCTTTTTTCCAGGATCTGGGCGGACGTACTCCCCGTCCTCGATCACTACAGGGAGCAGAGCGGGGATTTCAGCGTGGCGGGGCTCCCCTACAGCTCATCCCGCGACAAGCTCACCCAGTCCCTCGACGCCATTCTGCAGGGTTCCGACAGGATACAGAACATCACGCGGAGCCTCACCGACTACGCAAAGCACGACGGGGGGACGCTCACCGGGTCCGTCGACATCAACAAGGTCGTCGCGATGGCCGTGGCGATCACCGGGAACCTGATCGGGAAGTCGACGACGAATTTCAGGGTCGACTACGCCGCGGGGATCCCCCCGATCCGCGGCAACGCGCAGCAGCTCGAGCAGGTGATCGTCAACCTGATCACAAACGCGTGCCAGTCGCTCACAAGCAGTGCCGGCGAGGTCCGGGTCCTGACGTACAGCTCCCGGGAGACGAGCGAGGTGGGTGTTGTCGTGAAGGACTCGGGGAGCGGGATCAGGGAGTCGGACCTGAAGTACATCATGGACCCCTTCTTCACAACGAAGAAGGACAGGGGGGGGACCGGACTCGGCCTTTCGGTCTCGAACAATATCGTCAGGAGCCACGGCGGCTCGCTCTCGCTGACGAGCGAGCCCGGCAGGGGGACGAAGGCCAAGGTCTCGCTCCCGGTCCTGCAGGAGAGCCCCGCGGAGGGCGCGCAGCGGTGAAATCGAACCTGGCCCCCGCGCACCCCGTCCTCTTCGTGGACGACGAGGAGAACTATCTCCTGAGCCTCGAGCTCACGATGTCCTCGAACGGGATCACGAACATCGTGACATGCAACGACAGCCGCCGCGTGATGCCCCTCATGGCGGAGCGCCAGTTTTCGCTCGTCGTCCTCGACATCAACATGCCCCATCTCTCCGGCGTCGAGCTCCTCCCGCAGATCGTCGAGGCGCATCCCGGCACACACGTCATCATCGTGTCCGCCGTGGACGACGTCGAAAGCGCGGTCCTCTGCATGAAGAAGGGGGCCTTCGATTACGTCGTGAAGCCCGCCGACGACACGAGGCTCATTGCCGCGATCCGGCGCGGGCTCGAGCTCGACGAGGTGCGGAGCGAAAACGAGATGTTGAAACAGTCGCTCCTGCGCGGGAAGATCGAGCGCCCCGATGCGTTCAGCGCGATCATCACGCAGGCGCAGACTGTCCGCTCCCTCTTCAGGTACATCGAGGCGGTCGCGGGGACGAACCTCCCCATCCTGATCACGGGGGAAACCGGCACCGGGAAAGAGCTTTTCGCGGCGGCCGTCCACCGGGTCAGCGGCCGGAGCGGAGAGTTGGTCACCGTGAACGTCGCCGGTCTCGACGATAATCTCTTCTCGGACACCCTCTTCGGCCACAGGAAGGGGGCGTTCACGGGTGCCGAGGCCGAGCGGAAGGGGCTTATTGAGCGGGCGGAGAACGGGACCCTGTTTCTCGACGAGATCGGGGACCTGAGGGTTGAATCCCAGGTGAAGCTTCTCCGCCTCCTCCAGGACGGCCAGTACTACCCGCTCGGGTCCGACATTGCAAAGCTCTCCAACGCGAGAATCATCGTCGCCACGCACAGGGACATCCGCCCGATGCAGGCGGGGAACGAGTTCCGGCAGGATCTCTACTACCGCTTGAAATCCCACCAGATCAGCATCCCCCCCTTGCGGGACCGCCAGTCCGACATCCCCGTTCTGGTCGAGCATTTTGTTACCCAGGCGGCGCTCGAGCTCGGCAAGAAGAGGCCGTCCCTGCCGAAAGAGCTCTTCACGCTTCTGAAGAACTACCCGTTCCCGGGGAACGTGCGGGAACTGCGCGGCATGATATACGACGCGGTCAGCCTCCACGCCTCCGGCATTCTCTCGCTTGACTCCCTCAGGAAGCAGATCGCCGCAAACGCGGGCGAGCGGTCTCCGGACCGGGCGCCGGGGAGCCGGGCCCCGGACGAGGAGCTCATCCAGATCCCGGGGAGGTTTCCGACGCTCGGTGAGGCGGAAGAGGCGTTGATCGGGGAAGCCCTCAGGAGGGCGGATGGGAACCAGACGATCGCCGCCGAGCTCCTCGGCATCTCCCGCCGTGCGTTGAACAACCGGCTCCGTCGCAACGAGGGGTAGACGGGGACAACGTCGCGTATTGACAGATATTATGCTTGATTCTCAACGAATGGTGTCATAATTTCTGTCGAACCGGAGCCGTTGCCGATCCTCTGATTTCACATCCAGCCAGGTAACCGATATGCCGCGAACCAAACGGACGTCCCCGGCGAAACAGAAGAGTAAGCCGGCAGAGCCTTCGAAGCCCGCGCAAGCCATCCGGTTCGCTCACCCCTTCTTCGACACTCTTCAGCCCGACCAGCGCGCGTCGACCGGGCCTTTCGGCCGGCGGATGCTCGACCACATCCGGGGGACGCTCCATCCCATACCGCCGGTCAGGGGGAGCGGGCGCCTGACGCTTGCCGACGTGATCGGCAATCAGGGCTCCGACGCGATCGCCTTATCGCACCAGATCACGCTCCATATCGCGGGGGACACCGGGGTTCCGGAAACAGACCACGAGACGAAGCAGGTGATGGTCGCCGATGCGATGGCGAAGGACTATGATCCCGCCCACCCGGAAACGAGCCCCGCATTCTTCCTTCACGTCGGAGACGTTATCTACGGGCCGGCCCCGGGCTCCTATCTTGATCAGTTCTACAGGCCGAACATGCACTACCCCGGGAAGATCGTCGCGATCCCGGGGAATCATGACGGGGAATCCGATGTCAAGATCAGGGATTTTCAGAAATACTTCTGTGCAGCGAAGCAGAAGGTTCCCCCCATCGCGGGGAGCATATTCCGTCAGACGATGACCCTGCCGGGCGTCTACTGGTGCCTCGACGCCCCCTTCCTCCAGATCGTCGGGCTCTACTCCAACTCGGCCGAAAACCCCGGGTTCATCTCCGGCCCCTCCATCGGACAGGTACAGAAAAAGTGGCTCGTCAAGACGCTCTCCTCGCTCCGCGCCTCAAGGGCCGGCGGCGTGCGCAAGGCGCTCATGATCATCACGCACCATCCGCCGTTCAGCAGCGGGGGGCACTCCGGGAGCACGCAGATGCTCGCGGACATCGACGATGCATGCACGAAAGCGGGGATCATGCCCGACGCGTTTTTCTCCGGGCACGCGCATTCAATCCAGCGCTACACAAGGACTGTGCAGTTCGGCGGCCGCTCCCTCCGTATCCCGTACGTCGTGACCGGCTGCGCCGGCCACGGCGGGCAGGCGGTTGCGCCTCCCCCCGCGCACAAATCGGGGAATCCGGAGTACGACTTCTCGTATGAAGGATGGGGATACACGAAGGTCCAGGTCACCGCGCATGACCTGAAGATCCTATCGTACGGAGTGGATGCAGCGGGGGCGAGGCTTATCGACACATTTCAAACCGGCCTTGCCTGACCGATCAGACGATCTGGAGGATCTGAATGTTGTTGCCGCACGTGTCGTTGAACACCGCCCGTTTCGTCGGCCCCGCGGGGGTCGGCTTCACGCTGAATGCGACGCCGGCCTCTGTGAGCCTCTGGTATTCCTTCTCGATATCCCTGACGTGAAACACCGCCGCCGGTATGCCGGCCTTGAAGAGCTCCTGCTGGTAGGTCCTGGCCGGGGGAAACGCCACCGGCTCCAGGAGTATCTCCACCCCCCCGGGGTCGTCGCTTCCTGCCACAGTCAGCCACCTGTACTCCCCCATCGACACGTCTTTCGTCTTGACGAACCCGAGCACGCCGGTGTAGAACCTGAGCGCTTTCTCCTGGTCCTGGACCATGACGCTCGTCAGCAGCACTTTCATGTTCCCTCCTGTTGATGGATGTGAAATCCTTTTCAATATATATATTCGCACGGCATTCACAACCTTATGACGGTATCCCTCCCGACGCGCGTTCTCATACTGGGCGGAGGTTTCGGCGGGCTCTATGCCGCCTTCGAGCTTGAAAAGAGGCTGGCCAGAGACCCCGGCGTCGAAATCACGCTTGTCAACAGGGAGAATTTCTTCCTCTTCACGCCCATGCTCCACGAGGTCGCCGCAAGCGATCTCGATATCACGCACATCGTGAGCCCCCTCCGGGTGCTCCTGCGCAGTGTCAGGTTCTTTGACGGGGAGGTCGAATCGATCGACCTGGCGAACAAACATGTGACCGTGGCGCACGGGACCGGGCACCACGTCCACGATCTTCCCTACGACTACCTCCTGATCGCCCTGGGTTCGGTGACGAACTTCCGCATGCTCCCGGGGGGAGAGGATGCCCTGACGATGAAATCCCTTGGGGACGCGATCCGCCTCCGGAACCGCCTCATCGAGCTTCTCGAAGCCGCGGATTTCGACTGCTTCCCCGAGGCGCGCGAGCCGCTCCTGACCGTGGTCGTGGCGGGGGGCGGGTTTGCGGGGGTGGAGACCATCGCTTCTGTCAACGACTTTCTCGCCGATGCGCTGAAGTTTTATCCCAATCTCACCCGGGAGATGATCAGGATCGTCCTCCTCCACGCCGGGCCGTGGTTACTCCCTGAACTCGGCGAGGCACTGGGCGTCTACGCGCGGAGGAAACTTGCCGCGCGGAGCGTCGAAATCCACACCGACGCGAAGGTGACTTCGTACCGGGACTCTGTCGTCGCGCTTGATGACGGGACGACGATCCGCACGAACACGTTTGTCTGGACGGCGGGCATCTCACCGAGCCCTCTCCTGGAGGGGCTCTCGTGCGCAAGGAACGGCGGCCGGATCCTCGTTGACGAATTTCTCGAGGTCCCCGGATTCCCCGGCGTCTGGGCGGTGGGCGACTCGGCCGCCGTCCCTGACCTCCCGGGCGGGGCGTTCTCTCCTCCCACGGCCCAGCACGCTCTCCGCCAGGGGAGAGTCGCGGGGAAGAACATCGCCGCGGCCGTCCGCGGGGGCCGCAAGCGGGAGTTCCGGTACAGGACGATCGGGGCGCTGGCGTCGATCGGGAGGCGGACCGGCGTTGCGCGGGTCTTCGGCATGAACTTCTCCGGATTTATCGCCTGGTGGATGTGGAGAACCGTCTACCTCGCGAAGCTCCCCCGGTTCGAGAAAAAGCTCCGCGTGGCGCTCGATTGGACGCTCGACCTGGTCTTCGCGAAGGACCTGGTCCAGTTCGAGACGCGGAAGGAAACCAGGAGCCGCTAGGCCCCGTTTTGGCAAATTTACACACATGGGGAAAAAACGCCCGATACGCCCCGTGCGAAGCCGCCGATTTTGACCGATATTCCCCTGTACGGCTCATGGCATGATTCGTGACCCTTTCTCTTTAGAAAGGGTCCCCGATGAAACTCCTGATCGCCATGGCGGTGACTTCCTGTCTGATAACCGGGTGCGCGGAGAATTATGACGGCAGGTATCCGATCGATACGATCAGGACGCGGACCGAGGGGAGGGGCCGCGCGGAGGCAGCGAGCGAGACGTTCCCGCTGAACGCCTGGTTTGAAATCAGGTCCGGGGAGTACATCAAGGTGCACGACGGCGGCGTGACGTCGGTTTACCGCAACCCCGGCGTGATGACGACATGCGACGGTTTCGAGGCGGTTTCACCTGACCCGCACGGATCGGGGAAATGTTCCTTCTCGTTCGAACGGATGTCGGACGGCCCCTGCAGCCTGACGCTCACGTATGACCGCGTCCACTACCTCGTCCTCCTCTCGAAAGGCGTTAAAGACCGCTAGTTGAGTTTCTGATCCATCCCGCCTATATTTACCCTGTAGCGTGTTCATTGACGAATGCCTCTTCATCGCTCTGATGGGGAGGCATCTTCATTTTGAGGGGATTGACCGATGGACCGCCCGGCAGGTACACTCAAGGTGGCAAAATCGCTTCTTGCAGGATGCAGGATGATCAGGGGGAGACCCTCCGTCAACTGGTTTCTCCTCCGGTACATGCGGAAATTCACCGTCATGGAGAACGGAACCCGGCTCATACTCCACTCGCACCTCCCGCCGCTCAACAGCAGGGCCTACGGCCGGTTCATCGACGAACATCTCCTGGCGGAGTTCCCGGGCCCTTCCCATGCCCAGATCGGCGTCACGGACGTCTGCCCCCAGAACTGCGCCTACTGCTACAACAGGGGGAGGAAGGGGGTCGTCATGGAGACGGAGACGATCCTTGCGCTTATCCGGGATCTGAAGAGGATGGGGGTCTTCTGGATAGGCCTCACGGGCGGGGAGCCGCTCCTGAACAGGGATCTCCCGCGCATCGTGGAGGCGATCGGAGAGGACTGCTCATCCAAGCTCTTCACAACAGGGCACGGGCTCACGAAGGACCTGGCCGCTCGTCTCAGGGAGGCCGGGCTCGTCTACGTGACGGTGAGTCTCGATCACCGCGACGAGGAAACCCATGACAGGATACGCGGGTACAGGGGGGCGTTCCGGACCGCGCTCCGGGCGATCGAGATGTTCCTTGAGGCGGGGAACATGCACGTGAGCGTGTCAACAGTCCTTTCAGGAGATATGCTCAAAACGGAGAACGTGGAGGACTTCCTCTCGTTCATCCGCCGGCTGGACGTGCACGAAGCCTGGCTGAGCGAGGCGAAGCCTTCGCCCGGCGCGGGAACCGGGCCGCCGCGCGTGATCACGGCATCGGAGCACGCCGGCCTCGTCCGCCTGCAGGACAGGTACAACCGCCGCGGTGAGATGACGGTGAACTATCTCGGCCATTTCGAGGACGCGGCATACTTCGGATGCACGGCGGGGCACAAGATGATCTACGTCGACCCCTTTGGCGAGGTCAGTCCGTGCGTGTTCATTCCGATGACGCTGGGGAACGTGCGCGAGAAGCCGCTCCGGGTCATCGTCGGCGACATGCGCTCGCATTTTCGGCCGTCGGGGCGCTGCTTCATCAACACGAACCATGAGGCCATCCGGGATCATGCACAAGGGGAGATACCGCTCAGTCGTGAAGACTCCCTGGCGGTCCTCGGCGAAGTCCGGTTTGGACCTCTCCCCCGGTTCTTTCACCTCCAGGGGTGCTGAGTGAGTACTCTGACAGACGGTGACCATATGACGTCAGCCTCGCCGGGAGCGCCTCCCGGGGCCCTGCGCCTCTACAGGGCGCTCGCGCTTGCGCTCTGCGCGGCGTTCGCCGCCGTGGGTCTCCTCTTTCTCTTCTTCCCCGGCGCACCGTGGCGGTTCTTCAACGGCCTCTCCGAGATCCTGGGGATGCCCCGGGCTCCGGAGGAGGGGCGGGGGCTCTTTCACCTGCTCGGCGTCGCGTACATGTATCTTGTCACGCTCCTTGCCTTCCTGATGTACGCACGCCCGCTGAAAGGGGCATATCCCTGGCTCCTTGTCCATGCGAAAGGGGCGAGCGCGCTCCTTTCGGTGTATCTCTTCATCGCCGACGGCCCGTTCCTGATCTATTGCGCCAACGCGCTTGTCGACGGATCGATCGCCGTCGGCGTGGGGCTGATTGCTCTTTCTATGAAAAGGGTGCCGGCGTGAATCTCCTGTTCCAGATGCTGCAGAGATACACCCCCCTGTTCCTGAGGAGAAGGGAGCTCGACAATCTCTTCCGCCTCACCGCGTCGGCCTTTGGAACGGATGCGCCGGCGGGGGCCGGGCTTTCCTACGAGCAGAGGCTCGGGCAGTATGCGCAGTTCACAAGCGCCGGGTCGGCCAGGTCGCTCCTTGAAAGCGACGGGGGGGCGGCGGCACGGGAGAAGCTCTTTCTCTCCGGTTTCGCCGTGGGAGACCGGCTCCGGAAGACGCTCGGGAGCTCCACGTCCGCCGAAGCCTCGGAAGCCATGCGCCTGATCTACCGGTCGATCGGCATACACATGGTCTGCCCCGTCCCCGGCTCGATCGCGGTGAAGCGCTGCTTTTTCAGCGCATACTATACCCCGGAAACGTGCCGCTTGATCTCGGCCCTCGATGACGGCGTCTTCGCGGGTCTTTCCGGGGGCGGGCGTCTCAGGTTCAATGAACGGATCACCGAAGGCGCTGACTGCTGTACCGCGGAGATCTACCGGGGAGGGACACTGTGAAGCGTGCGATCGTCGTCGGGACGGGCGCGGGGGGCGCGACGGTGGCGAAGGAGCTTCAGGGGAATTTCGATGTCACGGTGCTCGAGGCAGGGAAAGCCTTCCGCCCATTCGGAGTCGACCTCGGGTTCATGGCCAGTGTGCGGAGGGCCGGGCTCCTCTTCGACGAGCGGGAGATCCGGCTCATCTTTCCGGGGATGAACGTAGAAAAGCCCCCCGGGGGGATGGTTCTCGTGAAGGGGATCGCCTCAGGCGGGACGACAAACCTCACGGCGGGGAATGCCGTGAGAATGGACGGCGATCTGAAGGCCCTGGGGATAGACCTCGATCCGGAGTTCGAGGAGCTGTCGCGCGAAATCCCGATATCCACCGACCACCGGAAGAAATGGAGAAACTCGACGAGGCGGCTCTTTGCAGTCTGCCGGGAGATGGGGCTGGAACCGAGCGTCACGCCGAAGCTCGTGGATTTCGCGAAATGCAAAAGGTGCGGCCGCTGCACGCTGGGATGCCCGGAGGGGGCAAAATGGGACAGCCGCCATTTCCTGGAGACCGCACTCCTCGGCGGCGCGCGTGTCGAGCTGGGCTGCAGCGTCGACAGGGTGGTGATTGAGCGGGGCGAGGCCCTCGGCGTGGAGGCAACACAGGGGTGGAGGCGGCAGGTCTTCCGCGGTGATCTTGTCGTCCTTGCCGCAGGGGGATTCGGTACGCCGGTGATACTCCAGCGCTCGGGTATCGCCACCGAGCCACGCCTGTTTGTCGACCCGGTCCTCTGTGTTGCGGCCGAGTGGAAATCGGCGTTCCAGAACAGGGAGGTCCTCATGCCGTTCGTCGTCCAGCGGGACCGGTACATCATCTCCCCCTATTTCGACCAGCTGAGCTTCTTCTTCAACAGGAACTGGCGCATCCCCGCCGGGGATATCGTCTCCCTCATGGTCAAGCTCGCGGACGAGAACAGCGGCACCGTCAACGGCCGCGTCAGGAAATCGTTGAGCGCACTGGATCGCTCCCGCCTCGACGAAGCCGTGGGTCTCTGCAGGGCGATACTGGAGAAGCTCGGCGTCCCCCGGGGGAAGACGTTCCTCGGAACGGTGAACGCGGGGCATCCCGGCGGGATGCTCCCTCTCGGGGCGGAGGATGCGGCGACGTTCCATCCGAAAAGGCTCCCGCGAAATCTTTATGTTGCCGACGCGACGCTCTTCCCCCGCTCGCTCGGCAATCCGCCGATGCTCACAGTCATGGCGATGGCGAAGCGCGTGAGCAAACTGTGCGTTGAGCGGTTCTCATAAGTCTCCGGCCACCCGATGAGACGACTCCCTGTGTGTGCGGCTCTCCTGGCGCTTGGAGCGGCCTCCGCTTCCGCTCAAAGTGCCGATTCCGCTTCCCCGTATCCCGCCTCGTTCGGACTCTCCATCGGGGGGAACCTTGGGTCCTACTCGGTGCGGGACGAATTCATATCGCATGAGAAGTACTCGGGGACGCTCCCCGGGCTCATTGTCGAATGGTCCGACGTGGGTGCTTCGGGGGGGAACCGGTTCACGTTCGAATACGAGAGCGCCCCCGCGATAAAGAACCACAACGTCTCCACGTCGATACTGGAGTTCGCCATGGGGATCGACTGGATATACCCGGTGGGGGAGTTCTCCCTCTTTTCTAAGCCGGTGTTCGCCTCGCTGGGCCCTTCGTCGGAGTTCTACATCCATTTCCGGAGCCAGAATCTCTCCACGGGGGGGCCGGCGATATTCAGGACCTATTCGTTCGCGTCCCTCTTCTCCGTCGGTGCCAGCGCGTCGTTCGTCTGCCCGGTGTCGGCGGAGTTCATCGCGGACGCCTCGATCGGCACGTCGCTGGCCGGGCTTGGCGGGCGCCTTGTCAACCCGGATGACTCGCAGAAATCGATGTTCGAGTTCCTCACGCTTGTTGCCGGCCTCCGCTGCAAGACCGACGTCGGACTCCGGTACATGATGTTGTCGAATCTCTCCGTCCGCCTGGGCTACCGGCTCGAGATCGTCCGGATCGATGCCTGGGACTATTTCATCTCGGGGAGCGATATTGCGGCGCTCTCCGTCCGCTACGGATTCTGAGAAGTGGCATGATGAACAGATACGCCCGACCCGCGCTCATCTCCCTGGCCCTGCTGGCCTCCGGCTGCGCCGACGCGATCGTCGGCGACGGACCCGCCGACGCCGGCCTGTCGGATTTCGAGTCCGCCTGGAAGACGGTCCACGATGTCTATCCCTACCTGCAGTTCAAGAAGATCAACTGGGACAGCATCCACGCGGCGTACCTCCCCCGGGCGCGCTCGGCGCAGGGGGACGAGATATTTCCCGTGCTTTTCGATCTCCTGAGAGAGCTGAAGGACGGGCACACGCAGCTGATTCCGCGCGGCGGTCTTCCCACCGTCAATGTGTATATGATGCCGAGGTATGAACGGGACAAGAATGCGTACGACCCGCTTGTTGTCCGGCGCTATTTTTCGACGGAACTCCGCCTGGCCGGCAATCAACACATCGAGTATGAAATACTCCCGGGGAACGTCGCGTACGTGCATTTCTCCGTGTTTGCGGAGGGGAGCTGGGTCGATGAGTTCTCCGCCGTCCTCGACTACGTGCGGCTCACAAAGGGAATGATACTCGATTTGCGGCTGAACCCGGGGGGTGATGGCGAAACCGGGGACAAGGTCGTCGCGCGGTTTATTGCCGCCCCGCTCCCGCAGGCACCCGTTTACGCGCTGGGCCAGCTCCTTCACTGGGGGCCGATACTCCCCGCCGGCCCGTACACATACACGCAGCCGGTCGTGGTGCTGATCAACGGTACCTCGGCAAGCATGGCGGAGGCGGTCGCGGAGATGATGACGCAGAGGCCGGGGGTCATTCTCGCGGGGGATACAACGGCGGGGATGGGGGGGTCGCAGACAATATTCGATCTGCCGAGCGGGCGGAAGATCCGGATATCCACGAAGGATCTCCGGCGGTACGACGACCAGCCGATCGAATGGAACGGCGTCCCCCCGGATACGTGCATACTCCAGACGGAGGCCGACGTGAAAGGGGGGAGGGACAGGCAGCTTGAGTATGCCCTGCAGGCGCTTCTCGGGAATCCGCCTCTCAGCGAGAGGCCCGCAGGAGTTCCCGGTACGTCCAGGTGTTTCCCCTGGCGAAGAAATTGTACGTCGAGTCCCACCCGGGGCCCTTCCCCCAGCCGATCATCGATGAGATAATTCTCGTCTTCCCCCCGGGGGCGTCGAGGAGTTGTATGATCTCCTGGAGGTTCTGGTCTTCCCGCCGGGCCGAGGCGGGGAACTTGTCGTTAAGCACGACCCTGAGCGTGAGGAGCTCCCCTTCGATGTAGCTCAGTATGGGGAGGCGGATCGTCCCGGCATCGGCCGTGGTCTTTGTGCTGTCGTAGTTTGTGAGAATCACGCCCCCCACCCTGAAGTCGACCGCGACCACGGGCGCGATCCACTTCCTGAGTCCCTCCCTCGTCGAAAAGAGCTTCCAGGCTTCCCCCCGCGAAATCGGCACAACCGATTCCAGGCGCAGGACCCTCTCGCCGTTGGAGGCGGCGTACGAGCTGTTGACGATCTCCTGCGAGCGGAGCGGATGCGGCGCCGCCAGGAGGATCATCAGGATGCATGCGCATTGCCTCATGAGAGTGTCCCCCTCGATTTGAGAAGGAGCACCGGGACTCCCACGCTGTGGCGGACCCTGGTGGCCGTCGTCCCGAGGAAGAGATCGGCCACGAACCGGTGGCCGTGCGTGGTCATCGCCACCAGGTCGCATTCCCCCTTCTGGACCCACTTGACGATCTCATCGGCGGGTTCCCCGTAGGCGAGCTCGGCGTCGGCCGGCACGCCGGCGGCGATGAACTCCTGCTGCACGCTCGCGAGGTACTCCCTGTCCTCGGTGATCTCCGGGCTGACCGCGTCGGCGCCGAACGTGCGGGCCGCCCAGCCGTCGGCGACATGAAGGAGGACGAGCCGGCTCTTGAGGATCTGCGCGAGCTTCTTGACGTGCTCGATGATCGTCCTGTCGCTCGGCGTGCCGTCAAGCGTCACGAGAATGGTCTTGTACATGCACTCACCTTATCGAAAGTCGGGTTTACCCGCCCGTGATGACGTGCCAGGCGGTCCTGAGCGATTCCGGCAGACCGTAGATGTCGAGCAGCGTAATGAGTATCGCGCTCCCCCACCCGGCGATCATCAGGAACCACCCGTTTCTCCACTCCCCCATCCGCTTCCGCGAGGAGGTGAACTGGAGGAGGGGGAACATGGCAAACGGCAGCTGGAGCGCAAGGACGACCTGGCTCAGCGTCAGGAGGTCGTTCACGCTGCTCTCCCCCCGTATCCCGATGATGAAGACCGCGGGGAGTATGGCCAGAAACCGGGTGATGAGCCTCCGCACCCAGGGGCTGATCCTCCAGTGCATGAACCCCTCCATCACGACCTGACCGGCGAGCGTCCCTGTGATCGTGCTGCTCTGCCCGCTTGCCAGCAGTGCCACCGCGAAGAGCGTGCTTGCGGCCGACACGCCGAGCAGCGGGGCCAGCGTGAGAAACGCGATCCGGATCCAGTCCGCATCCTTGCCGAACGCGATCTGGGCTCCTCCCGGCACGACGGTGCTCTCCCTGCCGAAGAACACCGTTGCCGCCAGAACGAGAATGGCGGCATTGACGAAGAAGGCGATCGTCAGCGCCACGGTCGAGTCGATCGTGTTGAACTGGATTGCCCGCCTGATCGACGATGCATCCTTTTGCAGCTTGCGGCTCTGGACGAGCGCCGAATGGAGATACAGGTTGTGGGGCATGACGGTGGCGCCGATGATCCCGATGGCGACGAACATCATGCCTGATTCGCGCAGGCCGGGCGTGATCAACGCGCGGCCCATTTCCAGGAA
>DATJPH010000144.1:0-3904 GCA_035506475.1 Bacteroidota bacterium
GGTGCTCCAATGGGGAGATCGAGCATTATCTACGTTATCGGCCTGACGCTCATCGTGGGTCTTGTGCTCAATAACATCGCCCATAACAGCATGAGCTCGATGGACACGTACATGACCTACTACGGCGCGACGCGCGTCCACAATATTGCGGTGTCGGGTGCGAACGTCGGCACCACGCTCCTCCTGAGTTACCCGGTCTTTCCGTCGAATTTCGGGATCGACTTCTTCGGCGGGCATGACTCGATCATATATCTGGCCAACACGCCGCAGACGGACTGGGTGACGATCAGGAGCGTCTCGGAAGTGGAACAGCTGATCACGTCGTACGTGCAGCCGGAGAAGATCGGTCTTCCCTTCAGGGATACTGTCGAGGGAGTGTTCAAGCACGTGCAGTTCGCCAAATTCAGCTGGTTCACCGACCAGGAGAAGAACGGTTACCTTGCTCCCGACGGGACCCAGGGCCCCTACTACGGGGCAAAGGACTGGAAGGTGACGGGCGATTCGGTTTTCGGTCCCGCGCACACAAACGGCGCTTTTAATATCGACGGCACGCCGTATTTCAATCAAAAAGTGACCGCCAAACTCCCGACGAACAAGGGGCCCTCGTATGCCCCGGATTGGCCCGGGATCGATATCGGGATCAACAAGCCGAGGCCGTCCACGACGAATCTTCAAAACAATCTCACCTCGGCGGCGATGCTGGGCGGCGGGTTGCTTGACGAATCCGTCTCGGGAAACGACGTCGCGCTGACGTTCAACAACGACCAGGTCAGGATACAGATTCCGCCCAACGGGAGCGTTCGTGATACCACGATGGCGATAAGCGCTCTTGCCTCGAACGGCGTCATCCTTGTGAAGGGCGCCGATGTCCGGATCAAGGGGACATACCAGGGGGATGTCACGGTTGCTGCATTCGGCGGCTCTGCGACGAACAAGGGGAATGTCTGGATCGACGGGAGCATCATGGCCAAAACGGATCCTGCGACGAACCCCAACTCGACAGACATGATGGGGATCATCGCCGGGAGGATGGCGTACATCACGAAAGACGATTCGCGGACCTCGTCGTCCGTCCTGAACATCGATGCCGCGGTCTATTGCCAGAACGGGGAGCTCACCGCCGAGAGGTTCTGGGACATCGGCCTGAGCGGGCGTGTGAACCTTTACGGAGGGGTCACGCAGTCGACGGCGGGGAGCCTGGGGCTGTTCGATCCCGGTCCTCCGCTCCGGTTCCTGAACGGTTTTTCGTACAGCATACACAACGATCCCAGGTTCGACAAGGTGCAGCCTCCGTTTTTCCCGGCTTCCAGCGCCTATGAGATGGTTTCGTGGTGGGAAAACTGAAAAAAATGTGTTTTTCGCAAATATTTATGAGCAGACATAGTCCATTCATTTATATACCGATGCTTCCCGGGAGTGAAGTCCCTGATCAATTGACCGGTTATGCGCAGTGTCACAGACTGACTTGTTGACAATGGGCACATCATTGGATATATTCTCGGGCGGTTTGCGGTCTAATCATTCGTCAAATCTCGCGATATGATAGAGACAGCGATAAAGACACTGCAGGAAATTGCCGGAGCTATTCCCGACACGGTGCCGGGTATGGAAAGGCAAATGCTCATCGGTGACCTTCTGACGAAGCAGTCGCCGGCGGAGCGGACCGCACTCCGGAAACTCATGGACAGCTACCTCATGAGGATGTCGAAGATCAACGCGTCCGACATCGACATGGGTGGCTACGGCACCGGGGGAAATGTCTGGTACCGGGTGTACGGAGAGAAACGCCCGGCAAAGGACCTTGGGAAATTCACGCTCGACGAATTCAACGTCCTCATACAGAGCATACTGATTGAGAGGCAAAGGCTCTTCCTGTACGAAAACAGGAGCCTCGACCTTTCTTACAGCATCATGGAAGACGACCAGATGTACCGGTTCAGGGCGAACGCGTACTTCGACCTCGATCATCTGGCACTCAATATGCGCGCGATCCAGGCGACCGTGCGCCCGTACAAGAATCTCGAATTTCATCCCAACGTAACGAAGATGCTCAGCCTCGCCCACACGGAGCAGGGGCTGACGCTCGTCACGGGGATCACCGGATCCGGGAAAAGCGCGACGCTCGACAGTATCATCGATGCCAACAATCACACGGTGGACGGCCACGTTGTGATCATCGCATCACCGGTGGAGTATGTCCACAGACCTGACCACTGCATTATCCGGCACAGGGAGGTCGGGCGCGACACGCTCTCTTTTAAAGAGGGGGCCATCCAGTCTCTCAGGCAGGATCCCGACATTATCGTCATCGGAGAGATGAGGGACCCGGATACGATTCTGACAGCGCTCGAGATTACAGACAGCGGCCACAAGGTCTTCTCCACGCTCCACACCGCCTCGGCGGTGGAGACGATCGACCGTATCATCGGCGAAGTTCCCGTGAACGAGCAGGAGCGGGTCCGCATGAGACTCGCCGACACGCTGACCGCCGTCATCTCACAGAAGCTCGTCCCGAGCCTCGACGGGAAACGGGTGCTGGCCAAGGAAGTGATGGGGATGATACCGTCCGTGCGCGCCGCGATCAAGAACAACAACACGGGCGAAATCTATCAGATGATGGCCGAATCGGCCGACCTCGGCATGACGACGCTGGAGCAGGATCTGAAACGGCTGTACATGCAGAAGAGAATATCGCTTGAAAATGCCATCGTCGCTGCCAACAACAAACGGCGCTTCCAGCAGATCATGAATATCACCCAGGTGGGTGATTGAGATTGTTCTTACTCACAACCTAGCACAGTCCCCCTATGGCCACGGTAGCAGGACGAGGTAAGTCGGTCCTGGGCGTCTTTGTCGATGGTCTCGATGTCAAGCTCGCGCACCTGACCATCCGTAAGAAACGCGTCATCGTCCAGGAACTGAAATCGGCCACACTGATAACGAAGCTCCAGGAGCAGAAGACCGCCGAAACCATGGTTCCGGCCATGGGAGAGAGCACGGATGCGTTCAGCCTGGGCGAGACCTCTTCGACCGATGCCGTCCCGGAATCCCAGAGCGAGGACAACAATGCCGTGCTTCTGGGGCTCCTCGCCCAGTATCCCGCGAACAAGTACTCCCTGACGTACAGCCTGGCCGAGCCGGCGATCTACTACCATGTCCTCGAAAGCGACTTCGGCCTGAAGGGGGCAAAGCTCAAGGACCGCATCCTGGAGGAACTGAAGAACATCCGCGCGTTTCAGCCGGCCGCAGACGCGGTCGACGCGATACGGACGGACGAAGGGAACCTCCTGTGCATCGTCCGCGAAGACGGGCTGAGCCTCATCAATTCTCTTGAGAACGTCAAGGGGTTCATCGGCGGCCGGATCCCCTTCATCCCGGCGATCGACAGCTCGGACGTTTCGCTGATGAACCTTGTCCGACTCAACTACGACCTCCAGCCCCAGGAAGTCTCCGTCATCATCTATGTCGGCGTCGAGTTCACGCGCCTGATCTTCATGCGCGGGGACCAGTTCTACCAGTTCGCCCCGATCCTGGGCGAAGGATACGACTCGCCGAACCTGCTGAATACCGTCTACAGCCGTCTCCTCCTGGAACAGGACAACCTTGCCATACCGCGTATCAACAGGATCATCCTGGCGGGCGAGTCCAAGCGGATCGGGTTCCGCGATTTTCTCCTCCAGCAGCTTCCCGACCAGGAGGTCGAATATCTGCTCGCCCCGCGCCTGGATACCTCCCAGCTCAACGCGGAGCAGCAGGAGATGATCTCCGATTATGCTGTCCCGATCGGGGCGGCCTGGAAGGTCCTTGACCCCGCCAACGCGAGCATTTACGCCATCAACCTGCTCCCGGCTGACGTCCGCGAGGGACAGCGTGTCTTCAAGCTTGCATGGCACGGCTACCTGCT